>JANOAQ010000786.1:0-13353 GCA_031411195.1 Burkholderiaceae bacterium
GCCATGATGTTCGGCAAGTTCGACGGCGACGTGCTGGCGGCCCGGGCGCTGGTGCATGCCGTGGCGGTACCGTTGCTCCTGGTGGCGGCGCGCCGCAACGACCAGTGGCTGGCGCGTGTGCGCGTGTCCAAGACGGCGGCCTTCTACTCGGCCTCGCTGCTGCTGATCGGCCTGTACCTGCTCTTCATTGCCGGTGTGGGTTATTACGTTCGCTACTTCGGGGGCAGTTGGGGCGGGGCACTGCAAGTTGCGCTGATGGCGGTGTCGGCCGTGATACTGATGGGCCTGCTGTTGTCAGGCGCATTGCGCGCGCGCCTGCGGGTGTTCGTAGGCAAGAATTTCTTCAGTTACCGCTATGACTACCGTCTGGAGTGGCTGAGATTCACGGCCATGCTCTCCAGCAAGGCCACACCCCAAGCGGTGGGTGGGCTCGTGGTGCGCGGTCTGGCCGACATGGTGGAGTGCCCGGGCGGCGCGCTGTGGTTCAAATCGCTGGGCGACGATCAATATGTGCAGGCCGCTGCCTGGAACATGCCCCAGATGGTCCACAGCGAGCCGACCGACTCCGGTTTTTGTCAATTCATGCGTCAGCGCGAGTGGATTGTCGACCTGGGCACCGCCCGCAAAGGGCGCGGGCCTGCGGGTGAGTTGGCCGTCGTGCCGCGCTGGGTGATGGATATCGACGCGGCCTGGCTGGTGGTGCCTCTGCTGGTGGGCGATGAGATGCTGGGCTTTGTGGTGTTGGCCAAGCCGCGCACGCCCGTGGACATGAACTGGGAGGTGCGCGATCTGCTCAAGACCGCTGCCCGACAGGCGGCCAGTTTCCTGGCCCAGATGCATGCCACCGAAGCCTTGCTGGAGTCGCGCAAGTTCGATGCATTCAACAAGATGTCGGCCTTTGTGGTGCACGACCTCAAGAACATCATCACCCAGCTTTCGCTGATGATGAAAAACGCCGAGCGGCATCGCGACAACCCGGAGTTCCAGCAGGACATGTTGATCACGGTGGAAAGTTCGCTCGACAAGATGCGACAGATGATGCTGCAGCTGCGTGAAGGCGAGCGGCCAGCAGGTGTGGCCTCGGGTGTGGAACTGGTGCCGGTGCTGCAGCGCATCGACAGCGCGGCGCGCCAGCGGGGTCGGCAGTTGCATCTGGAGGTGGTCGATCGCATCGCCACGCGGGGCCATGAGCAGCGGCTCGAGCGCGTGATCGGCCATGTTGTGCAGAATGCCCTGGATGCCACGCCCGCATCCGGAACCGTTGCGGTGAAACTGCAGCAATCGGCCGGCCGGGCCATGGTCGTGGTCAGCGACACCGGAGCCGGCATGACCCAGGAATTCATCCAGACGCGTTTGTTCAGGCCGTTCAACTCGACCAAGAGTCAGGGCATGGGCATCGGTTCCTACGAAAGCTTCCAGTACATCAAGGAATTGGGGGGCAGCATTGACGTGCAGAGCCAGTTGGGTGAAGGCACCGTGGTCACGTTGCTGATGCCGTTGTTCGATCTGCGCACAGGTTCTGACCTGCGCCTGCAAGGTCCCGCATGAGTGCCAATCAAATCGCGCCGTTGTTGATCGTCGAGGACGACCTTGCGCTGCAAAAGCAGATCAAGTGGTCGCTTGACCGTTTCGATTCCGTCACCGCAAGCGATCGCGAATCGGCGCTGGTGCAGTTTCGCCGCCACCAGCCCGCTGTGGTCACGATGGACCTGGGCCTGCCGCCCGATCCGGATTCGGTCGGTGAGGGCTTTCGCCTGCTTGAGCAAATGCTCGACATCGACCCCAACGTCAAGGTCATCGTGCTCACAGGCCAGAACGACCAGGCCAATGCATTGCGCGCCATCTCGTTGGGGGCGTACGACTTTTTCGCCAAGCCCTTCGAGCCCGAGTTGCTCGGCCTGACGATAGACCGCGCCTTCCGCCTGTTCGAGTTGCAGGCCGAAAACCGGCGCCTTCAGCAAGTGCGCCAGCCTGATGCGCTGAGCGGGCTGATCACCCGCGATCCTGAGATGCTGCGCACCTGCCGCGTCATCGAGCGGGTTGCATCCAGTGACGCCACCGTGCTGCTGTTGGGTGAAAGTGGAACCGGCAAGGAGGTGCTGGCCCAGGGGCTGCACCAGGCTTCCAAGCGCAGTGGCAAGTTTGTGGCCATCAATTGCGCGGCCATCCCCGAGGCCTTGCTGGAGAGCGAACTCTTCGGGCACGAGCGCGGCGCGTTCACCGGCGCCACCAAGACCACGGTCGGCAAGATCGAGACTGCCAACGGTGGCACGCTCATGCTCGATGAAATCGGTGACCTGCCGCATCCGCTTCAGGCCAAATTGTTGCGTTTTTTGCAAGAGCGCAAGATCGAGCGCATTGGCGGACGGCAGGAGATAGCCGTCGATGTGCGGGTGGTTTGTGCCACGCACCAGAACCTGCAGGGCTTGATCAGCGAGCAACTGTTCCGAGAGGATCTCTACTACCGTCTTGCGGAAATTGTCATCAATATCCCCGCGCTGCGGCAACGCCAGGGCGATGCGGTGCTGCTGGCACAAAGTTTCCTTCGGCGCTTTGCACAGGATCAGCGCCGCGGCAGCATGGCATTCACCGACGACGCCATTGCTGCCATCGAGCTTCACCGCTGGTCCGGCAATGTGCGGGAACTGCTCAATGTGGTGCGGCGTGCCGTCATCATGGCCGACGGCGGCCGTGTGACGGCGATGGACCTGGGATTGACCAGCCCGGGCAATGCAGCCGATCCAGGCCGGGCTGCCGGTTTTGCCGACGTCGACTTGCGCCGTGTGCGCGAAGACGCCGAGCGTCAAGCCATTCTCTCGGCGCTGGGGCGCACCGACGGCAACATTGCCAAGGCGGCGGAGATGCTGGGCGTTAGCCGCCCCACGCTCTACGACCTGATGAGTCGCCTGTCGATCCGCTGAGAGATCTGCGGCAGAAAGCCTGTGTTGACAGGCTGTTGGGCTGCAAGCCCGACAAAGTCCGTGAAATTTGCGGCGATCCCCCCAGACCACCCTCATGGCTGCGCCGCAACGGCCGATTTCCTATGCAATCATCCCGTTCTTGGGGCGGGTCGGCACGGCGCGGCACGCCCATCCTGTGTGTTGGATGGCCGGTCATCCTGTTTGAGAGAATGGGCGTCCTCTCGCAAAAATCCGCTTGGCGATGCGTGAGCCTGCAATTGTTGGAGAACACCATGATCAAACCAATTTTGAACCGCATCGAGCGGATGGGTGGCTGCCTGGCGGTGGCCGGTGCCTTGTTGCTGACCGCCTGCGCAAGCGCCCCCAGCTTGCCACCGGCACCGGCCAAGGTGGCGGCCTCTGACAACTACACCTACCTCATTGGCGCCGGCGATCAGCTGAACATCATCGTCTGGCGCAATCCCGAGTTGTCCATGGTCGTGCCAGTGCGCCCCGATGGCAAGGTGGCTGCACCCCTGGTTGAAGAAGTGGTTGCGCAGGGCAAGACGTCGACGCAGCTGGCGCGCGAAGTGGAGCAATTGCTGGGCAAGTACGTGCGCGACCCGGTCGTCACGGTGCTGGTGACCAGCTTTGTCGGCCCCTACAGCGAACAGATCCGCGTGGTTGGCGAGGCGGCCAAGCCCCAGTTCCTGAATTTCAAGAAAAACATGACGGTGCTCGACGTGATGATCGCCGTGGGCGGCCTCACCGACTTCGCGGCCGGCAACAAGGCCAGCATCCTGCGCACCGGAGAAGGCGACAAACAGTATTCGGTTCGGTTGAATGACCTGATCAAGCGCGGTGACGTTTCGGCCAACGTCGAAATGAAACCGGGTGACATCCTGGTCATTCCGCAGAGCCTGTTCTGATCACCGCAGCCACGCCCCGCCCTTTCGAACGAGCCAGAGCCGAATACGATGGAAGAGTTGATCAGCCAAATCTCCTCGATCGCCCGAGGGATGTGGAAGTTTCGGTGGACAGGCTTGATCGTCGCTTGGGCCGTTGGGGCAGTAGGTGCGGTAGTGGCCTTCAAGGTGCCTGACCGCTATGAGGCGATGGCACGGATCTTCGTGGACACCCAGTCGATCTTGAAGCCGTTGATGTCGGGCCTGGCTGTTCAGCCCAATGTCGATCAACAGGTCACGATGCTCAGCCGCACGCTGATCAGCCGGCCCAACATCGAGAAGCTGGTGCGCATGGCCGACCTCGACCTCAAAAGCGAGTCAAAGTCCCAGCAGGAAACCCTGATCGAGAACTTGATGAAGGATGTTTCGATCAAGAGCACCGGTCGAGACAACCTCTACTCCCTGGTCTACATCGATCCGGACAAGGACAAAGCCAAGCGGGTCATCCAGTCGATGGTGTCGATCTTCGTTGAATCCAGTCTCGGTGCCAGCCGCAAGGACACGGATTCGGCCAAGGTTTTCCTGGACGAACAGATCAAGACCTACGAGGCCAAGCTGGAGGAATCGGAGGCACGCCTGAAAGAGTTTCGGCTGAAGAATCTGGATCTGCAGACGGGCGACGGCAAGGATTCGGCGACTCGCCTCGGTGAAATCGGCAGGCAGTTGGAAACGGCCAAGCTCGAATTGCGCGAGGCCGAGAATGCCCGTGAGGCCGCAAAGAAGCAGTTGGAGCTGGAGCGTACGAACTCGTCGAGCGCCAAGGGTCTGGAACTGCTGCAAGGCCAAAGTGGCGCTGCGCCGATCGCCACGCCCGAGATCGACGCCCGCATCGACGCGCAAAAACGCGGCCTCGATGGTCTGCTTCAGCGCTACACCGACAAGCATCCCGACATCGTCAGCACCCGCCGCCTGATTGCGGAACTGGAAGAGCAGCGCAAGCGCGAGGTTGCTGAACAGCGCAAGCTGGCAGTGGCTGCCCCGGCGCCAACCGGTGTCACGGCGAACAGTTCATTGGCCCTGCAGGAGTTGTCTCGCCTGATGGCCACGTCCGAGGTGCAGGTTGCTGCGCTGAAGGCCCGAGTGGCCGAGTACGGCTCCCGCTATCAACAGGCCCGCGCACTGTCGCGTACCTCGCCCCAGATCGAGGCCGAAGCCGCGCAGCTCAACCGCGACTACGCCATCATCAAGAAGAACTACGAAGACCTGGTGGCCCGCCGCCAGTCAGCCGTGATGTCCGGAGACCTCGACATGGCTTCGGGCGTTGTCGACTTTCGCTTGATCGATCCGCCGCGCGTATCGCCCAGGCCCGTCTCGCCGAACCGTTTGATCCTGCTGCCGCTGGCGCTGATCGTGGCCATGGTGGCGGGGCTGCTGACGGCCTTCGTCGGCAGCCAGTTGCGTCCGGTATTCAACGATGCGCAGGAGTTGCGGGCCAAGACCGGTCTGCCACTGCTGGGCGTGGTTTCCATGATCCTCACAGACGATGACCTGCGTCGTGAGCGCTCCAACCGCATGCGGTTTTACTTCGGCACCGGGGGGCTGTTGGCGTCCTACCTGGTGGCGATGATCACCGTGTCCATCCTGGCCGCACGGCAGATTGGTTGAGTCATGAGCAGCTTGATCGAACAGGCAGCCCAAAGGCTGGCCCAGATCCGCGAAGCCGGTATCAATGTGCCGGAGGTGGGCCCCGCGCCTGCCGCCGCCCACATTGCCCAGGCCCAAGCGCCGATCCACGCGCCCGCCCCTGAAGTGCCGGCACCGGTGTTGCAGGTGCCCGTGCCCCTGTCCAAGCAAACTGACCTGGATCTGCATGCCCTGGCTGCGGCTGGTTTTTTGGTGCCGATGGCGCCACGCACGCACATGGCCGACCAGTACCGTGTGCTCAAGCGCCCCTTGATCCAGAACGCCACGGCCAAAGGCGCAGCCAAGGTCAATCATGGCAACCTGATCATGATGACCAGCGCGATGCCGGGCGAGGGCAAGAGCTTCACTTCGATCAACCTGGCCATGAGCATCGCGGCCGAACTCGACCACACCGTGATGCTGGTGGACGCCGACGTGGCCCGCCCGTCCGTGTTGAAGAAGCTGGGCCTGGCCGAGGCACCCGGGTTGCTCGACCTGCTCGAAGGCAAGGCCGAAATGAGCGACGTGTTGATGCGCACCAACATCGACAAGCTCACGCTGCTGCCCAGCGGCCGGCCGCACCCCAAGTCGACCGAACTGCTGGCCAGCGAAGCCATGCGCCAACTGCTGAGCGACATGGCCAGCCGGTACGCTGATCGCATCATCATCTTTGATTCGCCGCCGCTGCTGTTGACCACCGAATCGCGTGTGCTGGCCACCCAGATGGGGCAGGTGGTGTTGGTGGTGCACGCCGCCAAGACCTTGCAGGCGGATGTGCAACACGCGCTGTCGACGATCGAGTCCTGTCCGATCCGCATGGTGCTGCTCAACAAGGCGCGCACCGATGCCCAGGGCGCCTACGGCTATGGTTATGGCTACGGCTACGGCTATGGCTATGGTGAAGGCTACGGCTACGGCTACGGCTATGGCGATGATCCGAACAGCGCCCGGCCCGGCGCAGATGCCAAGGAAGGTCCGGCAGATGCCCAGAAGGCATCCTGATGGCCATGTGCGCCTCATTGCCAGGCCTGGCGCCTGGATGGGCGGCGCCACCGCCGTGGTGGCAGCCGCTTGGCCAATGTTGGCGTCTGGGGCCACTGATGCCGTGCCCGCGCCGCGTCAGGTGTCGTTCGAGCCAACGGTGTCCGTCACGCAGACCTTCTCGGACAACCCCGATCTGCGCGCCGTCGGGCCATTGGCCGACAGCATCACCCGACTGACACTCGGCTTGTCGTTGCGCGCCAACACGGGGCAGACGCGGGGCTTTCTCGACTACTCCTTGTCCGGCCTGGTGTATGCCCGCGGCAGCGGGCGCAATGCGCTTCAAAATCAGCTCAACGCACTTTTGTCGGCTGATTGGCTGGACAAACGGGCTCACCTGGACGCCAGCGGCGTGATCGGCCGCAGCGCAATTTCAGCGTTCAGTGCGCAACCCGATGGCAGCGCCAACGTCGGCAGCAATACGACAGAGCAGCGCAGTGTGCGCTTGGCGCCGTCGTGGAAGGGGCCGCTGGGCAATGACTTGCGTTTCACGACCGGCCTGGTCCTGCAGGCCAATGACGTGAAGGACAGCGCCGTTGGCGACTACACCAGCGCCAGCGCGTCGGTCCATCTGGAGCCGGCGCGTGTCGGGCGCCTGAGTTGGTCTGCCGATATGTCGCACGTCACCAGCCACTACAAGGCCGGCCGCACGACCGACAACGACCGCATCTATGCCAGCCTGCTCGCGCGCCTGGATGAGTTGGACCTGCGCCTCAATGCCAATGTCGGCATCGAGTCCACCAACCTGACCTCTGCCAGTCGGCAGCGGTTTGACACCTGGGGCCTGGGTGCGGAGTGGGTGCCTTCACCGCGCACGCGTGTGGTGCTCGACTACGGCCAGCGCTTCTTCGGCAAATCTTATGGGCTGACACTGGAGCACCGCACGCCCCTGACCGTCTGGCGCTTTACAGATTCACGCAGTTTGTCGTTGGGCAATGGTGGCGCCACCCTGCGCGGCACGGCCTACGATTTGTTTTTCGCGCAATTTGCATCGACCGAGCCCGACCCGGTCAAGCGCGCAGACTTGGTCAATGGCTTTCTCAGGTCCAATGGGATTGATCCGCAGACCAGTCTGAATCTGGACTTTCTACGCTCGGCTACGACGGTACAAGATCGGCAGGACCTGTCGGTGGCTTGGCGCGGCGTGCGCGACACCTTGATGTTGATGTTCACCCGCACGGGTACCCGCCGCATCGATGACGGCAATGTGGTGTTTGGTGACTTGGCGTTGTCCAACGACATTCAGCAGCAAGGCATTTCGATCGACTGGTCACATCGCCTCACACCGCAATCTTCGGTGAATCTGTTGGTGTCGCAGCAGCGGGGCCAGGGCCAACAAGCCAACCAGGACAGCTGGCAGCGTCAGTACCTGATGCAGTACCTGCTGACCCCGACCGCCAAAAGCAATCTCGTCGTTGGCCTGCGGCACGGGCAGTACCGGCGGGTTGGCCTTTCGTATGCCGAAAACGCCGTATACGCCACTTACGGCCTGCGGTTCTGAGCCATGTACGAATCCTTCTACGGGCTGCACAACAAGCCCTTCCAGCTGAACCCTGACCCGAGCTTCTACTTCGGCAGCAAGCAGCATCGGCGCGCCAAGGCCTATCTCGATTACGGCGTTTCACGCAACGAGGGTTTCATCGTCATCACTGGCGAGATCGGTGCTGGCAAGACAACGCTCTTGCGTGCGCTGATCGACGGCCTGCACGGCAGCAACGTGGTGGTGGGCCACCTGGTGACCACACAGCTTGGCGCCGAGGACACCTTGCGCATGGTCGGTGCGTCGTTCGGCTTCAAGGTCAAGGATGTTCCGAAGTCAGAGTTGCTGATCACGCTCGAGGCGTTTCTCATCAGCCAGACCAGCAAGGGCAAGCGCTGCCTGCTGATCGTCGATGAGGCCCAGAACCTCACGCCCAAGGCGGTGGAAGAGTTGCGCATGCTGTCGAACTTCCAGTTTGGCAACCAGGCGCTGATGCAAAGTTTTCTGGTCGGCCAGCCCGAGTTCCGCGAGATCCTGCAACGCCCCGAGATGGAGCAGTTTCGCCAGCGTGTGGCGGCCACTTGCCATATCGGCCCACTCGATCAGGACGAAACCCAGCACTACATCGAGCATCGGCTGAAGTGCGCGGGCTCGACGGGCAAGCCCAGTTTCGAGCCAGCGGCTTTCGAGGCCATCTACAAGGCCACCAACGGCATTCCCCGGCGCATCAACTCGGTCTGTGATCGCTTGCTGCTGGCTGGATTCTTGGGCGGCAAGACGCACCTTGAAGCCACTGACGTGCAAGAGGTGGTCAAGGAGTTTGCGCAAGAGGCCGAAGTGCCTGCGCGGCGCCCGGTGCAGATCGACAGCATGCGCAGTGAGTTGCAGGCCATCGGCATGGGTGGCAACACCTCGCCGGTTGACCTGGATCTGACCGACGTCAAACTGGACGGCGCAGCTGCAGATGGCATGAACAGGCAATTGAATCGTTTGTCTGCCGAGCAGCGCGGCGATCAGTTGCAACGT
The DNA here is from genome assembly GCA_031411195.1 of Burkholderiaceae bacterium. GTDB lineage: Bacteria > Pseudomonadota > Gammaproteobacteria > Burkholderiales > Burkholderiaceae_C > Pseudaquabacterium. The sequence goes on from JANOAQ010000786.1 coordinate 9,036, forward strand.
CTGGAGCGCGGCATGTTGCGCCTGGAGCGGACCAATCTGCAATTGCTCGGCCTGATGCAGCAACTGGTCAGCGCCGTCAAGAAGCCCACCGACGGTGGCGCACCCTGAGCCACCCACGCAACGTTGTTGTTGAAGTACTGCCCGAGATCGACATGCTGGCCCCAGCCATCACCAATGCCCTGACGATTGACGTCGAAGACTACTTTCAGGTCTCGGCCATGGCGCCCTACATCCCCCGCAGCGAATGGGACACCCGCGAATGCCGGGTTGAGCGCAATGTCGATCGCATCCTTGCCCTGCTCGAAAGGCACGGTACGCGTGCCACGTTCTTTACCCTGGGCTGGGTGGCGCAGCGGTACCCGCAGTTGGTCAAGCGCATCGTCGCCCAGGGCCACGAACTGGCCAGCCACGGCTACGGCCATGAGCGCGCCAGCGACCTGTCGCGCGAAGATTTTCTGCACGACATCCGGCATGCCAAGCAACTGCTCGAAGACATCGGCGGCGTGGCAGTACAGGGCTACCGCGCGCCCAGTTTTTCCATCGGCACGGGCAACCTCTGGGCCTTCGATTGCCTGCGCGAGGCGGGCTACCGCTACAGCTCGAGCATCTACCCGATCAAGCACGACCACTACGGCATGCCCGATGCACCGCGCTTTGCGCACCAGGTGGCCGATGGACTGGTCGAGATCCCGGTGACCACGCTGCGCATGAACGGCCGCAACTGGCCGTCCAGCGGCGGGGGTTACTTCCGCTTGCTGCCCTATGCCTTGTCGCGCTGGATGATCCGCAAGGTCAACGCCGATGACCGCCTGCCGGCGATCTTCTACTTCCACCCCTGGGAGATCGACCATGCTCAACCCCGGGTGGCGGGCATTGATCTCAAGACCCGCTTTCGCCACTACGTCAACATCGATCGAATGGAGCGCCGGCTGGACAGTCTGCTCGGCGATTTTCGCTGGAGCCGCATGGACGAGATCTTTCTGCCGGCCTGGCCCGTGCGCGCGGCGGCCTGATCGCGTCCCGGCATGCTGGCTCCGATCCGCCGACCCGACCTGCCGGTCACCCCTAACGCTTCAACCGACCTCACTGCCCTGTCCGTGATCCAGATCCAACGACTGACCGCGCAAGACGCAGGCGCGGCCGCGCGCTGGGATGCCTTCGTGCTGGCTTGCCCGCAGGCCACCTTCTTCCACCGCGCCGGCTGGCAGCACATCATCGAGCGGGTCTTCAAGCACGAGACCTACTTCCTGATGGCCGTGCGCGACGGCGCAATCGAAGGGGTGTTGCCGCTGGCGCGCATCAAGAGCCTGCTGTTCGGGCATTCGCTGGTGGGGCTGCCGTTCACGGTCTACGGCGGTGTGGCCGCGCTCAACGAGGATGCCGCCGGGGCGCTGGAGGCCGAAGCCCAGCGCATCGCACAGGCCACCGGGGTCGAGCATCTGGAACTGCGCAATGTGCAGCGCCGCCACGACGACTGGCCGCTGCAGGACCTGTACGTCACCTTCCGCAAGGCCATCCTGCCCGAGGAAGAGGCCAACATGCTGGCCATTCCGCGCAAGCAGCGGGCCATGGTGCGCAAGGGCATCAAGAACAACCTGCGCAGCGAAATCGATCCGGGCGTCGACCGCTTCTTCGCCCTGTTTGCCGACAATGTGCACCGGCACGGCACGCCGGCGCAGAGCAAGCGTTACTTTCAAGCCCTGCGCGAGGTCTTTGGTGATGATTGCGAAGTGCTCACCGTGGTGTCGGCCGAAGGCAAGGCGCTGTCCAGCGTGATGAGCTTCTATTTTCGCGACGAGGTGCTGCCCTACTACGCGGGCGACGACGAAGCCGCGCGTGACCTGGCGGCCAACGACTTCAAGTACTGGGAACTGATGCGCCGCGCCTGCGCGCGCGGGCTCAAGGTCTTCGACTACGGGCGCAGCAAGGCGGGCACCGGCCCCTACGCCTTCAAGAAGAACTGGGGCTTCGAGCCCACGCCGCTGCACTACGAGTTCAAGCTCTACAAGCGCGACGCCATCCCCCAGAACAACCCGAACAACGCCAAGTACAAGCTGCTGATCGACACCTGGCGGCGCATGCCCATCGGCCTGGCGAATTGGCTTGGCCCCTTCATCGTGCGCAACCTCGGATGAACTCGAACACCATGCAAGCTCCTACCGTGAGTCCGGCCTGGCGGCGCGCACTGCTGGCCCTGTTGGCCCTGTGGCTGTTCACCGGCTGGCAATACCGTGACACGGTGCTGGCCATGACCAAGATCTGGGACACACGCGAAACATTCACCCATGCCTGGGTGGTGCCGCCCATCACCTTCTGGCTGATGTGGCGACTGCGGGGGCAGGTGCTGGCCATCACCCCGCGAGTTTCGCTCGTCGCCCTGGTCTTGATGGCGGTCACCTGCCTGGGCTGGCTGGCGGGTGAGGTGGTGGCCGTGGCGGCCGCCACCCAGTTTGCGCTGGTTGCCCTGTTCGTATTGGCCGTGCCCGCCCTGCTGGGTTGGCAGGTGGCCAGGGTGCTGATGTTTCCGTTGGGGTTCATCTTCTTTTGCGTCCCGGTGGGCGAATTCCTGTCGCCCACCTTGATGACTTGGACCGCCGACTTCACCGTTTCCGCGCTGCGTGCCACGGGTATTCCGGTCTACCAGGAGGGTCTGCAATTCGTGATCCCCAGCGGCCGCTGGTCGGTCATCGAAGCCTGCAGCGGCATCCGCTATCTGATCGCGTCCATCATGGTCGGCACGCTGTTCGCGTACCTCAACTACAACGGAATGCGGCGCCGCTGGATTTTCGTCGGCATCTCCATCATCGTGCCGCTGGTGGCCAATTGGCTGCGCGCCTACATGATCGTGATGCTGGGCCACTTGTCGGGCAACCAATTGGCCGTGGGTGCCGATCACTTGCTGTACGGCTGGGTGTTTTTTGGCATTGTCATCATGGCGCTTTATTGGATAGGCGCCCGTTGGGCCGAGGTGCCGCCCGATGAACCACACTTTCAGCCGGCCAGCGGCGATTGGCCAACCTGGCGCGGTGCATTGTTGGCGCTGGCCGCAGCAGGCCTGGTGACCTCGCCCTTGCTGATCTTTCAGCACCTCGAAGCAGCCACCAGCACAGCGCCTGTGGCGTTGAACCTGCCCGCTGAGTTGCCTGGCGGGTGGCAGCGTGCCGACGACCCGGCCCCAGGTTGGAAGCCCAGCTTCTCGAACCCATCGGCCTCGCAGCGCACCGCCTACCGCTCCGCCGACGGCGCCACGGTGGGCGTGTACATGGCCTTTTACCGTGGCCAGGGTCCGGACCGAAAGCTGGTCAGCTCGGTCAATCGAATCGTGGCCAATGACGATGCCAACTGGCAGCTGATGTCGCAGGTGGGGCGAGAAGTGGCGCTGCCCGCTGGAGGCTTCAAGGTGCGCGAGGGCGCCATCTTGCAGACAGAGTCACCGGGTGTGGCGCGCCAGCGCTTGCGCGTCTGGCAAACCTACCGGATCGACGGTGGCTATGTGGCCGACAACATCCTGGGCAAGTTGCAAGGGGCCTGGGGCCGCCTGCGTGGGCGGGGCGATGACTCGGCCGTGTTGATGGTGTTTTCAGAAGAAGGTGAGTCCGGTGCAGATGCGCGGATGTCGGCCTTCCTGGCGCAAGGCTTGCCTGCGTTGACCAGCGCCATCGACGCGCCACAGCGCGCCCTCAGCGCACCGTGATGGGCATCTGGCCACCGTTGTTGTCTTGCTTGTCCCCCGCGGGGGCAGGCGGGCGCTTGTCCATACTTATCTTCCACCGTGTGCTGGCGCAGCAGGATGCGCTGTTTCCCGACGAGATGCACGCCGCGCGTTTTGACCAGCTCTGCGGCTGGCTCAAGCGCTGGTTCCAGGTGCTGCCGCTGGGCCAGGCGGTAACCGCGCTGCAGCAAGGCACGCTGCAGGCGCGCGCCCTGGCCATCACCTTCGATGATGGTTATGCAGACAACCACGATGTGGCCATGCCCATCCTGCAGCGGCACGGCCTGAGCGCCACCTTCTACATCGCCACGGGTTTTCTGGACGGCGGGCGCATGTTCAACGACACCGTGATCGAGGCCGTGCGCCGTTCGAGTCACGCGCAGCTTGACCTCGCTGGCCTGGGGCTGGACTGCGCCCAGACGCTGACCCTGGGGGATGCGGCCCAGCGCCGCACCACCATCCGCACCCTGCTGGCCGCACTGAAGTACAGGCAACCCGACGATCGCCTGCGGTTGGTGCAGGCCGTGGCTGAGCGGGCGGGTGCCCAACTTCCCCATGACCTGATGATGCGCTCCGAGCAGGTGCAAGCCCTGCACCGCGGCGGCA
>JANOAQ010000787.1:0-9932 GCA_031411195.1 Burkholderiaceae bacterium
CGGTGTTCCACAACCTGGCCGCGTCGGCCACCAGCCCGGCCCTGCAGGCGGTGCAGCGCCACCTGGCCGCACCGCTGTCGGCGCACCACAGCGCGGTGCGCCAGGACATGGCGCTGTTTGCCCGCATCGATGCGGTGCATCGCCAGCGTGACGACCTGGCGCTGACGGCCGAGCAGCGGCGCCTGGTGGAGCGCACGCACAGCGATTTTTCGCGCGCTGGGGCGCAACTGCCGCCCGCTGATCGCGCTGAATTTGCCGCCCTGGCCAGTGAACTGGCGGAGCTTTACGCCCGCTTTGCCGAAAACCTGCTGCACGACGAATCGGCCTTCACCTTGCCGCTGCCCGACGAGGCGGCAATGGCCGGCCTGCCCGATTTTGTGCGGGCTGCCGCGCGCCAGGCCGCGGCCGAGCGCGGGCTGGCGGTGCCGGTGATCACCCTGAACCGGTCGCTGGTGGTGCCTTTTCTCAGCCACAGCACCCGGCGTGATCTGCGTGAGCAGGCCTGGCGGGCCTGGGTGGGGCGCGGCGAGCAGCCTGGCGCCCGCGACAACCGCCCCATTGCCTGCCGCATTTTGGCGCTGCGCCAACGCCAGGCCGCGTTGATGGGCCACGCCAACTTTGCCGACTTCAAGCTGACCGACACCATGGCGCAAACGCGTCAGCGCGTCTGGGCCCTGCTCGATGATGTGTGGGCCCGGGCCGTACCCGCCATGGGCCGCGAGCGCGCCCTGCTGCAGCAGGCCATGGCCGCAGCGGGTGAAACCGCGCCGCTGCAACCCTGGGATTGGCGCTACTGGGCCGAGCAGGTACGCCAGGCGCGTTACGCCCTGGACGATGCCGCGCTCAAGCCCTACTTCGCGCTGCCGCAGATGGTGGCGGCGGCCTTCGACTGTGCCCAGCGCCTGTTCGGGCTGCGCTTCACGCCGCGCGGCGATCTGCAGGCCTACCACCCCGATGTCGACGTCTACCAGGTGGACGATGCAGCGGGTGCGCCGGTGGGCTTGTTTCTGCACGACAACTTTTCGCGCCCGGCCAAGCGCAGCGGCGCCTGGATGAGCGCGCTGCAGCTTCAGCACCACAACCCCGCGCCCAGCCTGCCGGTGGTGTTGAACAACAACAACTTTGCCAAGGCCGAAGCCGGCGCGCCCACCCTGCTGTCACCCGACGACGTGCGCACGCTGTTCCATGAATTTGGCCACGGCCTGCACGGCCTGCTCAGCCAGGTAGGGTACCAGCGCCTGTCGGGCACCCGGGTGCTGCGCGACTTTGTCGAACTGCCTTCGCAACTGTTCGAGCATTGGGGCCAGGAGCCCGAGGTGTTGCGCCGCCATGCCCGCCATTGGCAAACCGGCCTGCCCCTGCCCGAGGCCGAGCTGGCCAAGCTGGAGGCCGCACGCAAGTTCGGCCAGGGTTACGAAACGGTGCGTTATGTGGCCAGTGCCATGCTCGATCTGGCGGCCCATGAAGCGACCCAGCCGGTCGACGACCTCGATGCCTTCGAGCAGGCCTTGATGCGCGAGCGCGGCCTGCCTGCGGATGCCGGCCTGGCGCACCGCCTGCCGCAGTTTCAGCACCTGTTTGCGGGTGACGGTTATGCCGCCGGCTACTACGTCTACCTGTGGGCCGAGGTGCTGGAGGCCGATGCCTGGAACGCCTTTGGCGAAGCAGGTGGCGCCTTTGATCCGGCCGTGGCTGAACGCCTTCGGCGCGAAATCTACAGCCGGGGCGACAGCGTGGAGCCGGGGGCGGCGTTTCGCGCCTTCCGTGGACGCGATGCGCGCATCGAGCCCATGCTGCAGGACCGCGGCCTGCTCGACTGACGGGTGGCGCTGCGGGCCCTCAATCGGGGCCGAACAACCCGTCAAGCGCCTGCTGGAAGGCGCGGATGTCCAGGGGCTTGGTCCAATAGTCGTCAAAGCCGGCTGCGCGGGCGTTGCGGATGTCTTCGGGCATGGCATTGGCACTGAGGGCGATGCAGCGGATGTTCGCCGTGGCGGCATCCGAGCGCAATTGGCGCAGCACCTCGCGGCCATCGATGTCGGGCAATTGCATGTCGAGCAGGATCAGCGCGGGCCGGTGCGCCCGGGCCATGGCCAGGCCCTGCGCACCGGTCTCGGCGGAAAGAAACTGAAGGCTCGGTCGCTGGCGCACCAATTCGCTGACGATGAGCAGGTTCAGTTCGTTGTCCTCGATGTACAGCAGTTGCCGCCCCTGCCCCAGCGGTGCCGGTGGCAGGGGTGCAGTGGCGACAAGCCCCGCCGGGCTGCTTTGAGCCGGCTCGCTGCGCTGCAGGCTCAGCTCGAACACGCTGCCCGCGCCGGGCGCGCTGCGCACTTGCACCGTGCCGCCCATGTGGTGCACCGACGCCTGCACGATCGCCAGACCGATGCCCGTGCCGGCAATGCTTTCGCGCTCGGCGCCCAGGCGGTTGAAGGGCTCGAACAAGTGGCGCAACTGGCTGGGCGTCAGACCGCGGCCGGTGTCCTCCACCCGCAACTTGATCCAATCGCCGTCGGCTTCGGCGGTGACGGTCACCCGCCCGCCAGGCTGGTTGTACTTGATGCCGTTGGACAGCAGATTGAGCAGCACTTGGCGCAGCCGAACCGGGTCGGCCAATGCGCAACCGTCGATGTTGCCCAGCGCCAGCGTGATGCCATGGGCCCGGGCCTGCCATTCCACCAGCGGCAAGGTGGTGTCGACCAGCGGGGCCAGCGCCACCGGCTGCAAGGACAGACGCAATTCGCCCGAATCCAGGCTGGACAGTTCCAGCACGTCGTCGATCAGGGCCAGCAGATGCTCGCCCAAGGCCTGCACATGCTGCACCCGGCTGCGCCAGATGGCGGGGTCGGGCGCCGCGCCGGGCGGGTTTTCAGCCAGCAGCAACTGCGAGAAGCCGAGCACGGCATTCAAGGGGGTGCGAAGCTCGTGGCTGATGCGGGCCAGAAAGCGCGACTTGGCCTGGCTCTCGCGCTGCACCAATAGGCGCTCTTGCCGGGCGGCGGCGGCATTGCGGGCATCGGTGATGTCCCAGTTGATGCCGATGCGGGCGTGGGTGCGACCGTTCTCGTCGCGCACCGGGGTCGAGCGCGAGGCCAGCCAACGCACCGTGCCGTCGGGCCACACCACCCGGAATTCGGTGTTGGTAGGGCCGTCGGCCGCCAGCGCGGCGTTCATCTGCCGGGCATGGCCGGCGCGGTCCTCGGGATGCAGCCACTCGGCCATGTCGGCGCCCTGCACCAGGCCAGCGGCGCGGTCGAGGCCGCGCAGGCGAAACATCTGTTCGTCCCACCAGCCCGAGGTGCAACCGGCTTCGGCTTCCCAGGTGCCTATGCCCGCGCCACGGGCTGCCAGAGCGGCGCGCTCGGTGGCCTGGCGCAGGCGCTCTTCGGTGGCATAGCGCGTGGTCACGTCCAGCATCACGCCATGCAGGCTGCGGTGACCGTCCACGGTGCTGATGGCTGAGCGCGTGGCCAGGCGCCGCAGGCTGCCGTCGGGGTTGACGACGCGCAGGTCCATGTCGAGCAAGCCCTCGCTGCGCTTGAGCAGCACGGCCATGTGCTCGGCCAGGGTGGCGCGGTCGGCCTCGTGCACGTGGCGCGCGAGGTACTCGCGCATGTCGGGCGCCGGTGCATCGGGCGGCAGGCTGTGCAGCGCCCGCATCTGATCGTCCCAGCGCACCAGACCGGGGTCGCCCAGTTCAGCGCTCCAGACACCCACACCTGCGGCGGCCGTGGCCATCTCCAGGCGCTGGGTCAGCGCCAGTTGCAGACGGTCGGCCGTTTCCTGGACGGGGGCGTCGGTTTTGCTCGGCGCCAGGGTTTCAGGCTGCCAGGTGATCACCCGCAGATCGCCGTGGCTGCGCTGTGACAAGTGGCCGGACAGGGCGCGGCCATCGGGCCCCTGGCCCTGCAGCGGCCAACGGCTCAATGGCGCCCCGGTTTGCAGGGCCTGTGCAAGTCCGGGCGGCCCGGGCGGCCCGGGCGGCAAACCCAGCAGCCCAGGCAGCGCCTGGCCGACGTGGTCGTCAGCCTGGCCACCCAGCGCCGCTTCAAACGCGGCGTTCATGCCCAGCAAGCGCCCTTGGGCATCGGCCCACGCCACAGGCACGTCCAGCAGATGCCAGGCGGTCGGGTCCATCGGCACGGGCGGGCGTTGGTTCGGCGGGTGATCGTCGGGCATGGCCAGTTAGGGTCCGACAGCGGGCACGGTCACCAGGCGCCGTGTGGGGATGTGGGCAGTCTAACGTCGCTGCCGCACTAACCATGGCGCCCGCCCCTGCATGGACCCTGGCGCTCGCCCTTGCGCCTGCAATGAGGCGCCGGTTTGGCGTGTTCGGTGATGACGGTCACTCAGGGGTGTTGGCACAATTGAGGCATGACCTTGCCCGCGCCCCTCACCGCCTTGGCCGATCTGGATGCCCAATTGGCCGGCAGCGGCTATGCCGTGCTCGACGCGGCCGCTCTGGCCTGCAGCGCCGATCTTCTGCCCGCCGACTTGGCCGACTGGGCGCCGCTTTGGAACGACCTGCCGCCCGATGCCTTTCTCAAGGACGGTGGCCGATACCGGCGTCGCCGGCATGGCTGTTTCGTGGTGCGACCGGCCGCCGCCAGCGTGCAGCTGGTGCCGCACCGTGCGCACTGGCAGCCGGTGGAATACAACGCCTTGCATGGCGGTATAGAACGCTGGTTCGAGGCGCTGCATCCGGCCATGGCGCAGAGCCCGGTTTGGTCACGGCTGCTGTGCGCGCTGGCAGGGCGTGCGGCCACGTTGCGCCGTGCACCGGCCGACGAGCCGTGGTTCGTCGAGGCGCATCCGTTTCGCATCGACACCACCGACGGCATCGGCCGGCCCACACCCGAGGGTGCGCACCGTGACGGGGTCGATCTGGTGGTGGTGATCCTGGTGGCCCGCCTAGGCATCAAGGGTGGCGAGACGCGGGTGTTCGACGCCCGGGGCCCGCAGGGCCTGCGCTTCACGCTGGACCAGCCCTGGAGCGCGCTGTTGCTCGACGATGAGCGGGTGATCCACGAGAGCACGCCCATTCAGCCTCTGGACGCAGCCGCCGGTGGCCACCGCGACACCTTGGTGCTGACGTTTCGACGGGGCGCATTCCAGGGGCCTGCCTGATCCGATTCGGCGCGTCGTTATGCTTGCCGCATGACGACGAACCTTGCCATCACCCTGGCCGACATCGAAGCCGCCGCCACCCGCCTGGCCGGCGTGGCCCACCGCACGCCGGTGCTGCGCTCGCGCACTGCTGACGAGCGCACTGGCGCGCAGGTTTTTTTCAAGGCCGAGAACCACCAGCGCATGGGCGCGTTCAAGTTTCGCGGCGGTTACAACGCATTGGTGCAGTTCACGCCCGAGCAGCGGCGCGCTGGCGCCATCGCCTTCAGCTCAGGCAACCACGCCCAGGCCATCGCCTTGTCGGGCCGGCTGCTGGGCATGCCGACGGTCATCGTGATGCCGCACGATGCACCCGCCGCCAAGCTGGCGGCCACCCGGGCCTACCAGGCTGGCCAGGCCGGCAGTGAGGTAGTGCTGTACGACCGCTACACCGAAGACCGCGCCGCGATCGGCGCGCGCATCGCCGCCGAACGTGGCCTGACGATGATCCCGCCCTTCGACCACCCGCATGTGATGGCCGGCCAGGGCACGGCCACGCTGGAGCTGATCGACGAGGTCGGCCACCTCGATGCGCTGCTGGTCTGCGTGGGCGGCGGCGGGTTGATCTCGGGCAGCGCGGTGGCAGCCAAGGGGCGCCTGCCGGGCATAACCGTGGTGGGCGTGGAGCCCGAGGCCGGCAACGACACCCAGCAAAGCCTGGCCCGGGGCCGGATCGTGCACATCGACGTGCCGCAGACCATTGCCGACGGCGCACAGACCCAGGCCAGCGGTCAGCTCACTTTTCCGGTGATCCAGCAACTGGTGTCGCGCATCGTCACCGTGAGCGATCTGCAGCTCGTGGGAACGATGCAGTTTTTTGCCGAGCGCATGAAGCAGGTTGTCGAGCCCACCGGCTGCCTGGGTGCGGCCGCGCTGCTCGAAGGCGTTGAAGACTGGCGCGGCGCGCGGGTGGGCGTCATCCTGTCGGGCGGCAATGTCGATCTGGCACGCTACGCCGGCTTCCTGGCCCAGACCGACGCCTGAAGGAGGCACCAATGAGCGAATCCGATCCCAAAGGCAGCGAATCCAAACCCGCCGATCCCGACCTGGCCAAGCGCCTGCGTGAGCGGGTGGAGCAGCGCCTGGCGCGCAGCGCCGTCACGCAGGAGGCGAGCGTGGTGCTGCAAGGCAGCCAGCGGCTGGACTACACCGTGCGTGCGGCCTATGTGCCGGTTCTTGGCCAGGGCCTGGGGCTGGAAGCCAGCGATCCGCAAGCCGCCATTTTCACCATCGCTTACCTGGCCCAGACCGCGGTCGGTGCGCCGCCCCGTCCAGTGTGCTTTGCCTTCAACGGCGGGCCGGGCAGTTCGTCGATCTGGCTGCAGCTGGGCGCGCTAGGCCCCAAGCGTGTGCCGGTCAACGATGACGGCAGCCTGGCCGCCGCGCCTTACGCGGTGCAGGACAACCCGCTGACCTGGTTGGCCCACTTCGACCTGGTCTTCATCGACCCGCCGCACACCGGCTGGTCGGTCAGCGCCAGCGAAGCCGCGCGCAAGCAGCACCTGTCGGTGGACGGCGACGTGACGGCGCTGGCCGAGGTGGTGCGCGGCTGGCTGGCCGCCAACGGCCGTTTTGGCGCGCCGCTGTACCTGTGCGGTGAGAGCTACGGCACCACCCGGGCTTCGGCCTTGACCGACAAGCTGCTCGATGCCGGCTTGGCCCTGTCCGGCGTGATCCTGGTGTCGTGCGCCATGGACCTGCAGACACTGGTCTTCACCGCCAAGAACGACCTGCCCTACGCCCTTTTCCTGCCGGCCTTTGCCGCCACGGCCCAGTACCACGGCAGCTTGAAGGGCGCGCTGGGGGCGTCGTCTGAAGCCGCCCGATCGGCGGCCGAGGCCTTTGTGCAGAGCGATTACCTGGCGACCTTGCACGCAGGCGCGCGGCTGGCGCCTGCCGCGCGCAGCCGCATCGCCCGCCGGCTTGCCGAGCTGACCGGCATTGGCGCGGACGTCTGGCTTGAGAACAACCTGCGCATCAGTGATTTCAAGTTCTTTGTCGAAGCCCTGCGCCCGCGCGGCCTGGTGGTGGGCCGGCTTGAATCGCGTGCCACTGCGCCCATGGGGGCCACACGAGAGCGCAGCCCGGCCTTCGATCCCGGGCTGGACGGCATCGTGCAGCCCTACACCGCAGCCGCGCTGGCCTATTTCGCCAGCCTGGGCCTGCCCGCCGACCTGCGCTACGAGGTGATGTCCGGTGATGCCCACAAGGCCTGGAACTGGCAGCGCGGCAGTGCCGGCGATTCGGGCGATCCGGCGGGCTTCACCACCACCAGCGACGACCTGGCCCGCGCCATGCGCCGCAACCCGCACATGAAGGTGCTGGTGGCCAGCGGCCGCTACGACCTGGGCACACCCTACTCGGCCACCGACTGGACGCTGGCCCAGTTGGACGCACCGCCCGAGGTGCTGTCCCGTGTCCAGCACCGCTATTACGACGCCGGCCACATGATGTACACGCGGCAGGCCGATCTGGCCCAGCTGCACGCCGATCTATCTGCCTGGATGGCATGAGCCTGCACATCGGCATCCTCACCGGGGGCGGCGACTGCCCTGGCATCAACGCCGTTATTCGGGCCGTCACCCTGGCGTTGATCCACGGCTGCGGCGCACGTGTGACCGGCATCCGGCGCGGGTTTCTGGGCTTGATCACCCGCGAGGTGCAGCCACTGGACGAAGCCGCCGTGGCCGGCATCCTGGCCCAGGGCGGCACCATCCTGGGCACACACAACCGGGCCGATCCCTTCCACTACTTCGGTGCCGCAGGCGGCGATGTTTCTGCGGGGGCACTGGCTTATGCGGCCGAACTGGGGCTCGATGGCCTGGTGGTGATCGGTGGCGACGGCACGATGGCCATTGCCGACCGCATCATGCAGGCCGGCCTGCCGGTGGTGGGCGTGCCCAAGACCATCGACAACGACCTGCGCCACACCGACCGCAGCTTCGGCTTCGACAGCGCGGTGGCGGTGGTGGCCGAAGCGCTGGACCGGCTGGAAACCACCGCCCGCAGCCACGGCCGGGTGATGATCGCCGAGACCATGGGCCGCTACGCCGGCTGGATTGCGCTGGAAGGCGGCATGGCCGGTGCGGCCGATGTCATTTTGCTGCCCGAGCGGCCCTTTGACCTGGGCGCGGTGGTCGCGCGGTGCCGGGCCCGTGAACGCCGCGAGGGCTACACCCTGGTGTGCGTGGCCGAAGGCGCACATGCCGCAGGGGCCGATCTCACGGTGACCCAGACCGTGGCAGGCAGCCCCGACCCGCTGCGCCTGGGTGGTGTGGGCAGCCTGCTGGCGCGTCAATTGCAGCCGCTGCTGCACAGCGAGGTGCGCGCCACTTTGCTGGGGCATGTTCAACGCGGGGGTTCGCCCACACCTTTCGACCGGGTGCTGGCCACCCGCTTCGGATGGCACGCCGCACAACTGGTGCAGCAGGGGCGCTGGGGCCGCATGGTGACGCTGCAAGGCGCTGGCATCGCCAGCGTAGCGCTGGCCGAGGTGTCGGCAGGCGACCGGCCGGTGCCGCCGGACCACCCGTTTTTGGTGGCTGCGGCGGGCTTGGGCGTGTGCCTGGGCTGACCGTGACTTGTTGAGTCTGCGCGGCCACGAGAGTTCCTCTGCATTTATACCGATGCGCAAAGAGTCGGGCCGGGGTAGTCTGAGGTTGTCGTGGCGTTTTGAAGCCGCTTGCCGTGAAGTTGCCGGCAGGGGTTGCACCACACTGCGGCGCAAGCGATGAAGGAGCATTGCCCCCGGTGCCTGGTGCACCGGGGGCTTTTTTTCGGATGTATGGCGCGCCTTGCGCCAGCGCAAGGCGCGCCGGGCCAGTCAGGCGTCAGATGCCGCCATGGGGCTTTACGAGGAGAACACCATGCACGCCTTGCGCGACTTCTTCACCACCGACTACGGCTTGCTCAGCGCCGCTGTGTTGGCCATCACCCTGGGCATGGGGGTGTTCTTCGCGCGCTACATGCAACGCCACATCCGTGAAGATGCGGCCAACGCGGCACGTGAGGTGTCCGGCCCTTGACCCTGCCCGTGGCCGCCGATTGGCGGCGGGGGCTCAGGACGTTTCGCGGTTGCGTTGGCGCACCGCCTCGCGCCGCTGCTCCACCGCATCGGCCGAAACTGCGCGGTTGAACTCACGGGCGCGGTTGCGTTCGAGTGTCATGCCTTCACCGAAGGCCAGGTCGAAGCCGTCGTTGATCACCGCCTTGTAGCGGATCAACATCTCCGGCAGGGTGCCCAGCATGTCGGTGGCCAGCGCGCGGGCCGCATCGAGCAGGGCTTCTGGCGCCACCACGCGGTTGACGAAGCCCCAGGCGGCCGCCTGCTCGGCACTGACCCAATTGCCGGTCAGAGACACTTCGCGGGCGCGGTAGGGGCCAATGGCACGGCTGAGCTTTTGTGACAGGCCCCAGCCCGGCGCCACGCCGATGCGGGCGTGGGTGTCGGCAAAGCGGGCGCTGCTCGATGCGATGAGTACATCGCAGGCCAGGGCCAGCTCAAAGCCACCCGTCACCGCCGCACCGTTGATGGCGCCGATCACCGGCTTGGCGCAGCGGTGGATGGCAGCCACCGGGTCGCCCACCTTCCTGCCGTCGGTGCCGCCCGGGCCGCCTGCGGCGGCCGACTGGCCGCCGATGCTGCCAGACCCGGCACCGATCTCTTTCAGGTCCAGGCCGGCGGTGAAGGCCTTGCCCGCGCCGGTCAGGATGAGCACGCGCACCGCAGGGTTGGCGGCTGCCGCGTCCACGGCATCGGTCAGCGC
>JANOAQ010000788.1:0-9460 GCA_031411195.1 Burkholderiaceae bacterium
CCTGCCGGTGATTAACAAAGCCGGCATGGACGTAGGTAACGGCGATGTGCTGATCGCCGCGATCACCTCCTGCACCAATACCAGCAACCCGGGTGTGCTGCTGGCCGCCGGCCTGCTGGCCAAGAAGGCCGTGCAGCGTGGGTTGACGGTCGCGCCGCACATCAAGACCTTGAGCCCGGCCTCCACGGCCTTCTTGGCCAGCAGGCCGGCGGCCAGCAGCACACCGGGGTTGCTGGTGTTGGTGCAGCTGGTGATGGCGGCAATCAGCACATCGCCGTGGCGCAGCGCGGTGCCGTCTGGCAGGGTGACAGCCGCTTGAACGGCCGCCTCGGGCAACTGGTAGCCGTCCTTGCTGGCGGGCGCCGTCAGCAACTGCTGCAGGCGGGTGGCCACCTGGCCCAGTTCGATGCGGTCCTGCGGCCGCTTCGGGCCGCTCAGACAGGGCGTCACGGTCGACAGATCCAGGCGGATGAGGCTGCTGTAGTCGATGTCGGCCGCCTGGGGCACGCCGAACAGCCCTTGCGCCTTGAAGTAGGCCTCGATCAGGTCGATGTCGCCCTGGCGCCGGCCGGTGTTCCTGAAGTAGGCGAGGGTCTTGTCGTCCACGGGGAAGTAGGCCAGCGTGGCGCCGTACTCGGGCGCCATGTTGGCGATCGTCGCGCGGTCGGGCAGGCTCAGGCTGCGGGTGCCGTCACCACAGAATTCAACAAACTTGCCCACCACCTTGGCGCTGCGCAGCAGCTCGGTCACGGTGAGCACCAGGTCGGTGGCGGTGACGCCCTCACGCAAGCGCCCAGTGAGCTCCATACCGACCACGTCGGGGGTCAGCAGGTAGACCGGTTGGCCCAGCATCGCCGCCTCGGCCTCGATGCCCCCCACGCCCCATCCCACGGCGCCGATGCCGTTGATCATGGTGGTGTGGCTGTCGGTGCCCACCAGCGTATCGGGGTAGCAGACATCGTCTTCGTTGCGGTGGATGCCGCGGGCCAGGTATTCCAGGTTGACCTGGTGCACGATGCCGAAGCCCGGTGGCACCACACCGAAGGTCTTGAAGGCGTTCATGCCCCACTTCAGGAACTGGTAGCGCTCCAGGTTGCGGCTGAACTCGACCTTCATGTTCATGGCCAGCGCTTTTTCATGACCGAAGTGGTCGATCGCCACGCTGTGGTCGACCACCAGATCCACCGGCACCAAGGGCTCGATGCGCTTCGGGTCGTGGCCCAGCCGAAGCGCCGCATTGCGCATGGCCGCCAGGTCCGCCAGCAGTGGCACGCCGGTGAAGTCCTGCAGCAGCACCCGGGCGACGACAAACGGAATTTCCTCAGTGCGTGGCGCATCGGCGCGCCACGCCGCCAGCTCGGCCACGTGCTGCAGCGTGACCTTCTGCCCGTCGCAATGGCGCAGCACGCTCTCCAGAACGATGCGCAGGCTCAGTGGCAGCCGGGCCACGCCCGGAACACTGGCCGCCAGCACAGGCAGCGAGAACATCTGGCCCGTCTTGCCCGAGGCTGAGGTGAAGCGCCGCAGCGTGTGGCCGTACGGATGACGGGTGGCGGGGCTGGTGCTGGTGCTGGTGCTGGTGGCGGTGCTCATGGGGTCTCCTTGCGGCGAGTGCGGTTCAGCCAGATTGGCCGGCGCGCGGGCCCACCATGGCGGCCGGCTGCACCCAGGCGTCGAATTCGGCTGCACTGAGCTCGCCACTGGCCAGCGCGGCTTCGCGCAACGTTGTGCCCTGTTGATGCGCGTGCTTGGCAATGCGCGCCGCGCGGTCGTAGCCAATGTGCGGCGACAGCGCCGTCACCAGCATCAGCGACCCTGCCACCAAAGCGTCCGTGCGTGCCGGCACCACCGCGATGCCCACGACGCAGTGTGTCGCAAAACTGTGCATGGCGTCTTGCAGCAGGCGCAGGCTGTCCAGCACATCCAGCACGATCAGGGGTTTGTAGACGTTGAGCTCGAACTGGCCCAGGCCGGCCGCGATGCCGATGGCCACGTCGTGCCCCATCACCTGGGCGCAGACCATGGTCAGCGCTTCCACCTGCGTGGGGTTCACCTTGCCGGGCATGATGGAACTGCCGGGTTCATTTTCGGGCAGGCGCAACTCGCCCAGGCCGGCGCGCGGGCCACTGCCCATGAGGCGGATGTCGTTGGCGATCTTGTTCAGCGCAATGGCCAGCAAACGCAAGGCGCCGTGAAGACCCACCAGGGCCTCGTGCCCGGCCATGGCGGCAAACAGGTTGCTGGCCACAGTGAACGGCAGGCCCAGGCGCGTGGCCAGCACCTGCGCCACGGCAGCGCCAAACGCCGGGTGGGTGTTCAGGCCGGTGCCCACCGCCGTGCCGCCGATGGCCAACGAGTGCACTGCCGGCAGACTGTGCCCCAGCGCTGCAGCGGCCAGTGCCAGTTGGGCGTCATAGCCGCCGAACTCCTGCCCCAAGGTCACGGGTGTGGCGTCCTGCAGATGGGTGCGGCCCACCTTCAGGCAATCGGCAAACTCGGCAGCCTTTTGTTGCAGGGCGTGTCGCAGCACGCCCAGCGACAGCAGCAGCGGCACGCAAGCCAGCGCCACGGCCACGTGCATGGCGGTGGGAAAGACATCGTTGGACGACTGCCCCAGGTTCACGTCGTCATTGGGGTGCACGACCGGGGCGCTGCCCCGGTCGGCCTGCAGCGCCTGCGTGGCCAGGTGGGCCAGCACCTCGTTCACATTCATGTGGGTCTGGGTGCCCGACCCGGTCTGCCAGACCGACAGCGGAAACTGCGCGTCGAACTCGCCAGCGGCCACCCGGGCGGCGGCGGCTGCGATGGCGCCGGCCGTGGCCCCATCCAGCAGCCCCAGCGATGCATTGACCTCGGCGGCAGCGCGCTTGACCTGCGCCAGCGCGTGCACCACGGCGATGGGCATGCGCTGCTCACCGATGGCGAAGAACTGCAGGCTGCGCTGGGTCTGCGCGCCCCACAGCGCCTGGGCCGGCACGTTGATGGGGCCGAAACTGTCGGTTTCGCTGCGGCTGGACACGGGTATCACCGCCATGGCGCGAAAGCTGGCGACGCGGCGTTGGTGCCGCGCATCCCGCTCAGGCCCAATAGCCTTTGCGTTCGTGGTGTTGGTGCAGGTGGGCCTCTTGCTCACGGCTCCAGTCGGCGCTGGTTTCGTAAGGTGGCGCCGCCTTGATGGCCGCACACGTCATGTCGATCGACACCGAGCGGTCTGACCAATGCACGCCCTTGATCCATGGCGGAGCCACCAGCACATGGTGGCCGACCCACCAGTTGCTGGTGTTGATCACCAGATAGCGGATGGCCCAGGTCTGGTCGTCCACCAGAAAGTCGCTGACATGGCCGACCTCGCCGTCGGTGGCCTGGATGTCGTAGCCGTTCACCGCCTCGCAGCTACGAAGGTGGGGGTCGTCATTTGCATGGCGCACCCGGTCGGCATCCAGATAGGCCTGCAATTGCCGTTCGCGCTCGACCCGGTCGACACCGTCCATCGCAAAACCTGGCGCCATGGCATACGGGACCATGCCTTCGCCCCACAGGCCGCCACCTTCCCAGTAGGACGGGTAGCCGTAATAGCCCAGGTACTGCGATTCATTCTGGCGCGACACCGGCTGGTCGGTGTCGATGTCGGGGCTGTTCTTGACCTGCGATTTGGTGATGCTCAGTGCCAGTGTGCGGTCGGCCCAGTCGGGCTGGCGCACGGCGATGGGCGAGATCAGCACCTTGCGGCTGGTCAGCCAGGTGCCGGTGTCCACGATGAAATAACGGACCGTCCAGGTATGGTCGTCAAAATAGAAGTCGGTCATGTCACCGATCGGGCCATCGGTGGCGCGGATGGCGTATTGCTTGAGGTCGTTCAGGCTGCGCAGCATGGCAAGGCTTTCTCTTGGAGGATCGGCGATCTGACCGCTGGCGCATGCAGGCGCTCACGTGTCGGGCATTGCCTACTTTGGCGGCCCATCGGGCGTGGGTCTGTTCGCTGGCGCACCAGCGGGCCGTGGCCACGTGCTCATCGCTCGAATTGACAGGTCAGCGAGGTGACGTTGCCGATGAAGTAGGGCCTTCGGCCCTCGGGGCCGAGCCAGGCCGCCTCGCCCTTCAGGGGCAGCATCATGCCGTTGCAGCGCCTGTAATCGGACCATCGGCCCTCCCACGGCAGCATGACCACCGTGCCATCCACCGTGGCACCGCGGGCATCGGCGCTGGCCGATTCGATCAGCCCCTGGGCATTGAAGGTGAACAACAGGCTCAGCGTGATGGGCCCCTCGGTGATGGTGGCGCGGGCCGAATTGGCGTCCACACCGGCCCATCGCACGCCCTGGCAGGGCAGCAGGGCGGTGGGGTACCACGCCGCCTCGGCAAAGTAGCGCATGAATTCGTCGCCCGCGATGCGACCCGATCCCCGTTGGTCGGCCACCGGGAAAAGACCCAGCACGGCCGCATGCAGCCAGCCCTTGCCGGCAATGAAGCTGTCGACCACTTGCACCGACAGCCCGGGCAGCAGCGACATCTGCGCATCCCACACGAAGCCCGGGCGCCGGGTGCACACCTTTTGGCGCGCGGTGAAGGCGCTCCAGCGTTCGCCCGTGGCCGACAGGTTGAATCGCCCGGTCATGTCCAGCGTGACGGCCGAGATGAGCGGTTGGCCGCAGCGCAGCACCGTGCGAAAGTAACGCTGCACGGGCGCGGGCAGTCCTTCGATGTCACGCGGGTCGTAGCCGCTGCTGGTGGCGCTTCGGCGCCGGGTCTGTGTGCGTGCGGCCGTCAACTGGCGCCCCAGGCTGCGCGTGGTGGCCGACCACCGGTAAGCGCCCCAGGCGGTCAGGGCCACATAGGTTGTGCCCAGTACCGCCAGGCTCAGGGCAAGCCAGGGCAAGTCCATCATGACCATGTCGACCGGTGCAACACCTCGACCAAGATCATGCGGCCTCCGGCGAGTAGCCTGCGCGCTTGATGGCATCGCTGAGCTGGCGCGCCGTGGCCCGGACCGGCTCGATCTCAACGGTCAAGGTGGCCATGTCCACCCACACCACGGCGGCATGGTCGATGGCCCGCACAGCCTTGGTCACCGCGCCTGCACAACGGCTCGTGGTCATGTCGCTGACCTGGAAGGCGATCGTGGAGCAATGGTGCGACGCTCGCGCCCCCCCGGCGTCGGTCGTGGGGTTGGCAATGGGTGGTGCCATGGCGGTCCTTCGGGTCAGTTTCGGGTGGCGGATGGGTTCACGCCCATGGGTGGGCCGCCACGCGAGTCTGCAGTTCGAGGTGCTCGTTGACCGTTCGTTGTCGAACACAGCGCTGACCTTTTTGCCTTCAGGGCGGCGTCGGTGCACTCAGGCTGCCGGCCGGTGTCGTCGGGAGCCGTCAGGTGCCGTCAGGTGCTGTCAGGTGCCATCCACGTGGCAAGTGCTGCGCTTCATGCTGTCACGCAGGGCATGCAGGCGTTTGATGTTGCCGCTGCGCTCGTCAAACTCGGCCACCATCAGGTCCAGCGCGCCCCGGCTCTCGTGGTCTTCGACCGCCAGCCAGGGGGAGCCCAAGCCGGCCCACTGCGGATCGCTCAGGGGCAGTTCTCCGGTCAGGAAGAGTTGCCGGGCATGCGCGCAGCCCTCGAAAGAGCTGGCCACGGCCTGGCCGCCATCGCCGGGTCGGCACAGGCCGTGCGCCATCGTCTGGTCGAACACCAGCAGATCACCCGGCGCCAGGGGCAGGCGCACACCGGCGTGGGGCATGACGAATTCGACCTCGGCGGCCTGCAAGGTGAGCAGCCAGAACAGGCAGCGCGACCAATGGCCGTTCACGTCGTTGTGAAAGCCCGCGCCGCATGCGGCCAGGTAGTCGATGCGGGTGTCCAGGCTGGCCTGGTAGGGCGCCAGCAGTTCACCCAGCACACCGGTGCGCTGCAGGGCCCGTGCAATCTGGTCGATCAGGCCGGGCAGTTGTGGCGCCGCGCGCGCCAGATCCTGTGCCGAGGTGACGGCGTAGTCGATGTCGGAGAAGGCCTGCAACTGCACACGCGACAGGCCCTGGGCTACGATGCCCTCCAGCGCCTGGCCCTGCAGAAACTGCGTGCGCACCACATGCACCCAGGCATAGGGCGCACGGGCACTGGTGGCGTGCACGGGCTCGTCGCTGCGCACTGCCATCTGGCGAAAGGGCCGGGGCACCCCTTGCACCGCAGCGGGCAGACGCTGGTGTGTGGTGTCGTTGTGCATGGCCCCATTGTCGCGACGGGTGCACCGCTGGTGCATCGGTGGCCTGGTTCAATCTGCTGGAAGCGCTCTCTTGGCCATGAACAGATTCACGTCGCAATTGATTCGCCTGTATTCACCCCTGGCCACGCTCGACAGCGATGGCAAGTTGGCCTTGTTTGATGCCAGCGGCCGGGTTCGGGCCCTGGTGCTGGAGTTGCGTCTGCCGGCCGATTGGGCGGCGTTGGCGCTGGTGTGGCAAGGCGTACAGGCCGATCTGGGTTTGCCGGCCCCGGCCATCGTGGTGCAGGGCGTGGACGCCTACCAGTTGTGGTTCTCGCTGGCCGAACCCCTGGCCGCGCAAACCGGCCGCAGCTTCCTGCAGGCGCTGGCCGCGCGCTACCTGGCCGACGTGGCGCCGAGCCGGCTGCGCCTGCTGCCGGCGGCACTGCCGGCCACGGATCCGGCGCTGCCACCGCCGCAGCAGCACGCTGCGGTCGTGCCACAGCGCATGGCCGAGGAGCAGTGGTCGGCCTTCGTGTCGGCCGATCTGGCACCCCTGTTCACCCAGACGCCGTGGCTGGACATGGCACCCAATCTGGAAGGCCAGGCCGGCTTGCTGGCCACCTTGCAGTGCATGCAGCCGGCCGCGCTGCAAGAGGCCACCGCCAGGCTCCGCCCTGCAGAGGCCCCTGCGCCCGCCGCGCGGACCACCGGCCCCGGTGCCATGGCAGCACCTGGCGACCTGACGGCCTGCGCGCACCGGGACCCGAAGCGCTTTCTGCTGGACGTGATGAACGACGAGGGCGTGGCGCTGGCCCTGCGCATCGAGGCAGCGAAGGCGTTGTTGCCCTACGTTCAGGTGTGACGGCCCCGGTCGGCAGGGCGCTTTGGCGCGGTAGCGCACATCCCTGAGACGGTTGCGTTTGCCTGCGCACAGACCGCAAGGTGCGGCACGCCTATGTTCGGCCTTGTGCTTGCGGGCCAGCCGGCCCCGGCCACTACAACGGAAGTCCAAGCCGCTTGTGCCCTGTGGCCCAGGCAGCGTCGAGCTTTCGCCACCTGTCTTTGACCCAAGGAACGACCATGCAGACCAATTACGAATCGCGCGACAACTTCGGCATGTACGCCAACAGCGCGGCAGGCCCGGGCCCTGCGCTGATGGGTGCCAACACCCTGCTGGGGAACGATGTCTACAACAAGGACGGCGAGGATCTTGGCGACATCAAGGAATTCATGATCGACATGGCCTCGGGCAAGGTCGCGTACGCGGTGTTGTCGTTCGGTGGCCTGCTGGGCATGGGCGACAAGTTGTTTGCCGTGCCGTGGGCCGCGTTGTCGTTGGACACGGCCAACAAGCGCTTCACGCTCAATGTCCCCAAGGCCGCCTTGAAGGATGCGCCAGGCTTCAACCAGGACCGCTGGCCGACGATGTCGGACCAGACCTGGGCCAGCGGCGTGCACAAGTTCTACGGCACGCCTTACTCCGCCGATTGAGCCCTGGCTTCGTGCCAAGGCGCCCCCCATATCTCAACTGCAACACAAGGTGAAACCATGAACAAGGATCAAGTCCAAGGCTCGATCAAAGACGCCGCTGGCAAGCTGCAGCAGGCCACGGGCAAGGCCATCGGCAGTGCCGACCAGCAACGCAAGGGCATCGTCAAGCAGGTGGAAGGCCAGACCCAGAAGGCGGTCGGCAACGTCAAGGAAGTGCTCAAGGACGCGACGTCGAAGTGATGCCGTCGTGCCAGCGGTGAACCGGGCCGCGCCGCGTCCCTGCTGCGGGCAGACGCGCAGTTTGGGCCTGGCACCTGGGTGACACCGCGCGCTGGATTCGTGTTCAGCGCGCGCCTTTGTACTCGTCATCCCGCATGGCAGGCAGCGGCTCGGGCTGGTCAGATCGGGACTTCATCGACCGGAGCCCACCATGACCTCGTCCGCTTTTGACCGCCGCCGCCGCGCCTTGTCGGCCAGCCTGGGCGCCCTGATCGCCGCGCCGGGCTTGGCCACCGCCCAGACCCCGCGCTGGAAGCCCGAGCGCCCGATCACCATCTACAACCCGTTTCCGGCGGGGGGCATCACCGACCTGCACATGCGCCTGATGGGCGAGAAGGTCGGCAAGGTGCTGGGCCAGCAGATCCTGATCGAAGCCCGCGCCGGTGCGGCCGGCACGCTGGCCCCAGCCGCGCTGGTGAACGCCAAGCCCGATGGCCAGACGCTGGCGGTCTACACCATCAACAGCCTGCGCTACCCGCACTACCAGTCGGTCAACTGGCATCCGCTGCGCGACTTCAGCTTCATCAGCGGCCTGTCGTCGTACACCTTCGCGCTGGTGGTGCGGGCCGACTCGCCGTGGAAGACGGTCGAGGACCTGTTCGCCGCCGGCAAGGCCAACCCCGAAAAGCACACCTACGGCACCAGCGGCATCGGCGGCTCGGGCCACCTGATGATGATCGAGATCGAGCAAAAGGTCGGCGCGAAGTTCAACCACATCCCGTACAAGGGCGGTGCCGAATGGATGCAGGCGCTGCTGGCCGGGCAGATCGACTTTCTGGCCGACGCCTCGCAATGGGGCCCGTTCGTCGACGACGGTCGCTGCCGCATCCTGGCGATGGTGACCGAGCAGCGGCTGGCCAAGTACCCCAATGTGCCGACGCTGCGCGAACGCAACATCGACGCGCTGGGCCAGAGCCCCTACGGCCTGGTTGGCCCGAAAGACCTGCCGCCGGCCATCGTGCAGAGCCTGTACGAGGCCTTCAACGACGCCAACAACGACCCTGCCACGCTCGAACTGCTGGCGCGCTACGTCCAGGTGCCCTGGCGCAAGAATCCAACCGAATACCGGGCCTTTGCCGAGCAGTACTTCAACAGCGTCAAGCCGCTGCTGATCAAGGCCGGCCTGGCCAAGCCTTGAGCATGATCACCTGCTTTCAGGAGTGAGCACCATGCGCATCCGCCAGATCGTCTTTGCCGCTCATGACCTGGCGGCCAACCGCGGCCTGTTGGGCCGGTTGCTGGGATTGCCGGCGCCTTTTCGTGACCCCGGCGTGGCCGAGTTCGGCATCGACAACGCGGTGTTCTGCTTCGGCGACCAGTTCATCGAAGTGGTCTCGCCCAAGCAGCCCGGCACCGCCTGTGGCCGCCACCTCGAACGCCATGGCGACAGCGGCTACATGTTGCTGCTGCAGACCGACGACCTGGACCGCGAGAAGGCGCGTTTTGCCGCGCTGGGTGTGCGCAGCATCTGGAGCACGGCCCAAGACGACATC
>JANOAQ010000789.1:0-1578 GCA_031411195.1 Burkholderiaceae bacterium
CCACCGCCGCCACCGCTTCGATGCTGGCGACGGCCAGACGCGGCAGTTTCTGTCGATGCCCTGGCAGGGCGTGGATGGCCGTGGCCAGCCGCAGCATTACTTCATCTGGGGCGCCACGGCGGCCATGCTGCGCAATCTGTACGGCTTCCTGGCGCATTCATGAGCGCACGGCCGGGGCCGAGCGCTCGGTATGATGGCCGCCGATGAGTTTCTTCGCCGTCCTCCTTGCCCTGGTCATCGAGCAGTTCAAGCCACTGCCGCGTGACAACTGGGTGCACCACCTGCTGGTGTCGTGGGTGGGGTGGACCGGCCGCAATTTTGATGCGGGCCGTGACCGCCATGCCTGGGTGGTGTGGGGCGTTTCGGTGTTGGGGCCGGGTGCGCTGCTGGCGGCCGTCTACCTGGGCATCCACCACTGGAGCCTGCTGCTGGCCTTGGTCTTCGACGTGGCGGTGCTCTACCTCACACTGGGCTTTCGCCAGTTCAGCCATTACTACACCGATATCCGCGACGCGCTGGAGCGCGGCGACGAATTCGAGGCTCGGCGCCTGCTGGCCGAATGGCGCCACCTGGATGCCAGCGAGTTGCCGCGCACCGAGCTGCTGCGCCATGTCATCGAGCATTCGCTGCTGGCCGCGCACCGCCATGTGTTTGGCGTGTTCTTCTGGTTCGTGCTGTTCTCCAGCCTGGGCCTGGGGCCGCTGGGTGCCGTGCTCTACCGCATGGCCGAGTTCGCGGCGCGCTACTGGTCCTTTCCCAGCAAGGCGCTGGGCGTGCCGGCCAATGAGCGGCTGATGGCCGTGTCGCAGCAGCTCTTCGGTTGGATCGACTTCCTGCCTTCGCGCCTGACCGCCTTCGGCTTTGCCGTGGTAGGCAATTTTGAAGAAGCCATCAACACCTGGCGGCGTGACGCCCTGCTGTGGAAGCACACCAACGAAGGCGTGATCCTGGCGTCGGCAGCCGGTGCGGTGGGCGTGCAACTGGGTGGCAGTGCCGCGCCGGGCGTCACGCCCGACCGCTCGCGCACCTTCGAGGCCGGTGCCACCGGCGATGCGGGTGCCGACGGCTCCACCCTGGGAGAAGCGCCCCAGCTGGGCCACCTGCGCAGCGTGGTCGGCCTGGTGTGGCGATCGGTGGTGCTGTGGATGCTGCTGGTGGCGCTGCTGACCCTCGCCAACCTGGTTGGGTGACCACCAGCGCCACCCAGCAGGCGCCGTGGAACCGGCTTTGCCGGGCCACTGGCGACGCCCCCTGGGGGGAGCGCCGCAGGCGCTTCGGGGGGGGTCAATACCTTGACTCCGAGAGTTCGGCGTGCAGTTCGCCGTAGATGCGGTAGCGCGAGGCATGGATGTCGCCGCGCGCCAGTGCATCGCGCACACCGCAGCCCGGCTCGTGCAGGTGGCTGCAGTTGTAGAACCGGCAGTGCGCGGCATGCATGCGGATGTCGGGCATCAGCCGGGCCAGGTCGGTAGCCGCCAGCTGGCGGATCCCGAACTGCTGGAAGCCGGGTGAATCAACCAGCGCCGTGCGGCGGCGCTCGTCCAGCCAATACCAGCGGGTGCTGGTGGTGGTGTGGCG
>JANOAQ010000790.1:0-6993 GCA_031411195.1 Burkholderiaceae bacterium
CTTGAGCTTGTGGGTGATCAGGTCGTCGATTTTGAGCTTGCCGTCCATGTACCAATCAACGATGCGTGGCACGTCGGTGCGGCCGCGGGCGCCGCCAAAGGCCGAGCCCTCCCACTTGCGGCCGGTGACCAACTGGAATGGCCGGGTGCTGATCTCGGCGCCGGCTTCAGCCACGCCGATGATGATGCTGCGGCCCCAGCCCTTGTGGGTGCATTCCAGCGCGTCACGCATGACCTTGGTGCTGCCGATGCACTCAAAGCTGTAGTCGGCGCCGCCGTCAGTCAACTGGACGATGGCGTCCACCACGTTGGCGTGGTCCTTCGGGTTGATGAAGTGCGTCATGCCGAACTTGCGGGCCATGGCCTCACGCGCGGGGTTCAGGTCCACGCCGATGATCTTGTCGGCGCCCACCATCTTGGCGCCCTGGATCACGTTGAGGCCGATGCCGCCCAGGCCGAAGACCACCACGTTGGCGCCGGCCTCCACCTTGGCTGTGAACAGCACCGCGCCCACACCGGTGGTGACGCCGCAGCCGATGTAGCAGACCTTGTCGAAAGGCGCGTCGGGCCGGATCTTGGCCAGTGCGATGCCCGGCACCACCACATGGTTGGCAAAGGTGCTGGTGCCCATGTAATGCAGGATGGGCTTGCCGCCGATGGAGAAGCGCGACGTGCCGTCCGGCATCAAGCCCTTGCCCTGTGTGGGCCGGATGGCCTGGCACAGATTGGTCTTGCGCGACAGGCAGAACTTGCACTGTCGGCATTCGGGCGTGTAGAGCGGAATCACGTGGTCGCCCGGCTTGAGCCAGGGCACGCCGGCGCCCACCTCCAGCACCACACCGGCGCCTTCATGGCCCAGGATGGCGGGGAACAGGCCTTCGGGGTCGGCACCGCTCAAGGTGTAGTAATCGGTGTGGCAGATGCCGGTGGCCTTGACCTCGACCAGCACCTCGCCATCGCGCGGGCCCTCCAGGTCGACGGTTTCGATGGTCAGCGGGGCACCGGCCTTCCAGGCCACGGCGGCTTTGGTCTTCATGCTTGGATCGCTTTTTCGAGCGCGTTGATGAACATGGCCGGCACGTCGAAGCCGGTCTGCTGGGTGATCTCTTGAAAGCAGGTCGGGCTGGTGTCGTTGATTTCGGTGAGGCAACCGCCGATCACGTCCAGTCCCACCAGCAACAGGCCGCGGGCGGCCAGGATGGGGCCCAGGGCGGTGGCAATCTCAAGCTCGCGCTCGGTCAGCGGCATGGCCACGCCCTTGCCGCCCACGGCCAAGTTGCCGCGGATCTCGCTGCCCTGCGGGATGCGCGCCAGGCTGTAGGGCACCGGCTCGCCGCCGATCACCAGCACGCGCTTGTCGCCCTGCACGATCTCGGGCAAGTACTTTTGCACCATCACCGTCTGCGCGCCGCCCTGGTTCAGCGTCTCGGTGATGCTGCCCAGGTTCAGGCCGTCGGGCCCCACGCGAAAGATGCCCATGCCGCCCATGCCATCCAGCGGCTTGAGGATGATGTCGTGGTGCTCGGCATGGAAGGCGCGGATGGCATCGGCATTGCGCGTCACCATGGTCGGGCCGATGAACTGCGGAAATTCCAGTATCGCCAGCTTCTCAGGGTGGTCGCGCAGGGCGGCGGGCTTGTTGAAGACCTTGGCGCCTTCTCGCTCGGCTTGGCCCAGCAGGTGGGTGGCGTAAAAGAACTCGCTGTCGAAGGGCGGGTCCTTGCGCATGACGATGCCGTCGGTGTCGGCCAAGGCCAGTTCGGCCTGGGTGATCACTTCGAACCACGCGTGCTCGTCGCCCGTCAGCGCGATGGCCCGGGCGTTGCGCGCCACCACCCGCGAGCCGCGCACCCACACCAGATCGGCCGGCTCGCAGGCCCAGACCTGGTGGCCGCGCCGGGCGGCCTCGCGCATCATCGAGAAGGTGGTGTCCTTGTAGGTCTTGAACGACTCCAGCGGGTCGGCAACAAACAGCAGTTTCATGGCGCGTCTTTCGGAGAGAAATTACTTTTTCCAGTGTTGCACAGCAAGTGTGACGCCCCCGGCCACCACACCCCAAAACGCCGCACCGATGCCGGCCATCTGCACCCCCGACAGCGTGACGAGGAACGTCATGGCAGCCGCATCGCGATGGCGCTCGTCCTTCAGCGCCATGGCCAGGCCGCCGGCAATGGTGCCCAACAGCGCCAGACCCGCCACCGTGGCCACCAGCGCCTTGGGAAACGCCGCCAACAAGCCCACCACCGCGCCGCCGGCCAGGCCCAGCACGGTATAGATGATGCCGGCCACCACCGGCGCGGTGTAGCGGCGCTCTGGGTCAGCATGGGCCTCAGGGCTCATGCAGATGGCAGCGGTGATGGCCGCCAGGCCGATGGCAAAGGCGCCGAACGGCGCCAGCACCAGGGTGAACAAGCCGGTGGCGGTGATCACTGGCGACACCGGAATGGCATAGCCCGCTGCACGCTGCGCTGCCACGCCGGGCAGGTTTTGCGAGGCCATGGTGACGATGAACAGCGGCAGCGCGACACCCACCACGCTGGCAACGCTGAACTGCGGCATGACGAAGACCGGTTGCGCCCAGGCCCATTGCACGGCCCCCAGCGCCAGCTGCCCCTGCGCTGCGGCCACCGCCATGCCCGCCAGCAAGACAACCGGCACGGCAAAGCGCGGCCACCAGCGCCGGCCAGCCAGAAAGGCCGCCACCATCGACAACACCAGCACCGGCGCCGAGCGCACCGACAACACCGCGTCCAGCCCGAAGCGGCACAGCACGCCGGCCAGCAGCGCGGCGGCCACCGCCTGCGGCAGCTTGTCCATGACCCGCTCGAACAGGCCGGTGGTGCCAGCCAGGATGATCAACACCGCGCAGACGATGAAGGCGCCGGTCGCTTCGGCCAGCCCCAGGCCTTGGGTGGCGGCAATGAGCGCTGCGCCCGGCGTGCACCACGCCGTGAGCACCGGCTGGCGGTAGCGCAAAGACAAGGCGATGCAGCTGATGCCCATGGCCAGGCCCAAGGCCCACATCCACGACGCGGTCTGCGCGGCTGTGGCGCCCAGCGCCTGCGCCGCCTGGAAGACGATGGCCACCGAACTGGTGTAACCCACCAGTACCGCCACGAAGCCGGCCACCACGGCCGACAACGACACCTCGCGCCACCAGACCGATTTCACGCTGGTCCCCATCGGGCACCTCCCGCCCCATGGTGGAGCCGGCCGGCAGCATAGCCGCAAGGCTCAAGTGCGCCAGCCCGAGGCCGATAGAGCGATGAGACTGTTCTGTCAGCTCGCCGCTGACAACCTGCCATGTGCCGACTTGTTGCCTACCTGGGTGAGCCGATCTACCTCGATGCGGTGGTGTGCACGCCGCGCCACTCGCTGGTGCGCCAGGCACTGCGGGCAGAAGAAGCGCGCACAGTGACCAATGGCGACGGCTTCGGGGTGGGTTGGTATGGCGAGCGCGCAGAGCCCGGTGTCTACCGCGAGGTGATGCCGGCCTGGTCGGACGAGAACTTGTTGGCCTTGTGCGCCACCGTGCGCTCGCACCTGTTCTTTGCCCATGTACGTGCGGCCACTGGCGGTGGCATCGCACGGCACAACTGCCATCCGTTTCACTATGGCAAGTGGCTGTTCATGCACAACGGCCAGATCGGCGGCTATGCCGGGGTGCGCCGCGCATTGGAGGCGCAGCTACCCGACGCCCTGTTTGCCGAGCGGCGCGGCGCCACCGATTCAGAGTTGTTGTTTCTGCTGGCCGTGGCACGCATCGAGGCCGGACAGGCCCCCGAGCAGGCCATGCAGGGCGTGCTCGAAGAAACGCGGGCGCTGATGGCGCAACTGGGCATCGCCGAGCCGCTGCGCTTTGCCGCCGCCCTGTCGGACGGCGAGCAGTTGCTGGCCTTCCGCTTTTCGAGCGACGACAAACCCCCCACACTTTATGTAGGCGGCTGTGCTCACGGCAGCATCGTCGCATCAGAGCCGCTGGATGCCCACCCCGATGCATGGCAAAGCGTGCCCGCCAATGCCTGGGTGCGGGTGAACCGCTCAGGCACGACGCTGCACAGTTGAGGTCGTCAGCCGGGCCAAGCCAGCGCCCATGGGCTGGCTGGTGTCAGTCGGCGCGTCGGCGCACCCTTGTCAAGCCCAAGCCAGCCAAGGCCACGCCCACCAGGGCCAGGCTGGCGGGTTCAGGCACCACGGCGCCGGGCGAAAATTCGGTCAGTACGCGAATGTAGTCACCGGGTGAGCTGGCCGAAAGATCGACCGTGATCTGGCGTGCGCCGGTGATCGTGACCACGTCACCAGATTCCAGGCCGCGCAGCCCGGGGTTCAGGTAATTCACGCCGGTGTTGGCCAGATAGTCGGTGGCCAGCAGCGTTGTGCTGCGCGAGAGCACGGCCAGGATGTCAGCGTCGAAATTGATCGTGCCTTGGATCCGTCCAGACTGTGGGTCGTAGAACACATAGTGGCTGGCAACGACCGTTCCTGCAAACAACGAACCGCCCAGATCACCGGTGAGGTTGCCGGTCAGGGTGGTGTTCTGGCTTTCGTCGAATGCGAAAAGATTTGGCGAATTGAAATTGTCCTGGCCAACCGTATTGAAGGGGGTCGAGCTGGTCAGCGGCACGGTCAACTTGACAAAAGTTGCCGAGCCACCGCTGGTGACCGTGCCGCTGACCACCGTGGCGCCAACCGTGCCTGCAGTCAACGCCGAGACTGAAAACACGGCCGCAGCCGCCCAACGGCCGAAGCCTGCCGTGCGCATGAAAATGGACATTTCGAACCTTTTGCTTGCTTTAAGAAGGATGGGCGGCAAATCAAGCCACCGACGTCTTTGGCGTACTGACACCATTTGAGAAATGTCAAATACCGCACAAAGAGCAATTGAAGCAAGCTTCTGTTGCAGATTCCATCCCACGAATGAAGGCGCCCAGCCCCCGGCTGCCCGCCGGAAGGTCAGATTTCGACCTTCGCGCCCAGCTCGACGATGCGGTTCGAAGGCAGGTTCAGAAAGTCGGCGGCCCCGGCGGCATTGCGGTGCATGCTGGCGAACAGCTTTTCGCGCCACATGGCCATGCCGTCGCCCAGGGTGGGGATGACGATGTCGCGGCTGAGGAAATAGCTGGTATCCATGTCAGGCAACGGGATGCCTCGGCCGTCCAGCAGTTTCAGGGCCTCGGGCACATCGGGGTCGTTTTTGAAGCCGAAGTGCAGCACCACGCTCCAGCAGTCGTGGCCCAGGCTTTGCATCTCGATGCGCTTGCCCAGGCCGATCCACGGCACCTCGTGGTTGCGCACGGTGACGAAGACGTTGTACTCGTGCAGCACCTTGTTGTGCTTGAGGTTGTGCAGCAGCGCGTTGGGGCACAGCCCCGTGTCGGCTGACAGGAAGACAGCCGTACCGGGCACCCGGGTGGGTGGGCTGATGAATACCGCGTCCAGAAAGCCTGCCAGATCGATCGCGTCGTCACGCAGGCTGCGGGCCATCAGCTTGCGGCCTTGCATCCAGGTGACCATCAGCGTGAACATGCCGATGCCGATGACGATGGGGAACCAGCCGCCGGCAATCAGCTTGAGCATGTTGCTGGCGAAGAAGGTGATGTCGATGACGAAGAAGAAACCGGTGGCCAGCACGCAGGGCAGCAGCGGGTACTTCCAGCCGTAGCGGATGACGAAGAAGGTCATCACGGTGGTGATGGTCATGTCCAGAGTGACGGCAATGCCATAGGCCGAAGCCAGGTTGGACGAACTCTTGAACAGCGCCACTGCCAGCACGATGAATACGAACAGGCCCCAGTTGACGAAGGGCACGTAGATCTGGCCGGTGTCCTTGGCGGAGGTATGGCGCACCGCCATGCGCGGCAGGATGCCCAGCTGGATGGCCTGCTTGGTGACCGAGAAGGCCGCCGAGATCAACGCCTGCGAGGCAATCACCGCAGCTGCGGTGGCCAGGATGACCAGCGGCAGTTGCGCCCACTTGGGCGACATGTTGAAGAACGGGTTGCCGATGTACTCGGGGTGCTGCAACAACATCGCGCCCTGGCCGAAATAGTTGACCACCAGCGCCGGCATGACAAAACCGAACCAGGCGATGCGGATCGGTTTCTTGCCAAAGTGGCCCATGTCCGCGTACAGCGCCTCGCCGCCCGTGACGCACAAGACCACCGCCCCCAGGCCGATGAACGCCACCATAGGCTGCGCAATGAAGAACCCGATCGCGTAAGCCGGATTCAGGGCCACCAGAACTGCAGGGTTGGCCAGGATGTGCGGCAGGCCCAGCGCCACCAGCACCACGAACCAAACCAGCGTGATGGGTCCGAAAAACTTGCCGATGCCGCCCGTGCCGAAGCGCTGCACCGAAAACAGGCCGGTCAGCACCAACAAGGTGATGGGGATGACCATGTCGTGCAGGCTGGGGGCCACCACTTCCAGGCCTTCTACCGCCGAAAGCACCGAAATGGCCGGGGTGATGACCCCGTCGCCATAGAAGATGGCCGTGCCGAACAGGCCCACCGTCATCAGCACGCTGCGCAGGCCAGGCTTGTCCTTCACTGCGGTGGTGGCCAGGGCCAGCATGGCGATGAGGCCGCCCTCGCCGTTGTTGTCGGCGCGCAGGATGAGCACCACGTACTTGACCGAGACGATGATGGTCATCGTCCAGAAGATCAGGGACAGCACGCCCAGGATGTTGTCGGCACTGGCGGCCACATGGCCACCGTGGAAGACTTCCTTCAGCGCGTACAACGGGCTGGTGCCGATGTCGCCGTAAACCACGCCCAGGGCGCCGAGGGTCAGCGCGGCCAGGGCGGCCGGGGTCTTGGGGGCGTTTGCCGTGCTCACATGCAAGAGCCCCGCCATGCGGGGCTTGGTGTCTACCAGAGGCTATTCTGCGCTGGCTTTGGTGCGACGCGTCAAATTCGCCGTGTCAAACCGCGCAGGGGTGGCGCCGACGCCTTAACGCCAGCATCAACACGCCGGCGGCAAGCAGGCCGGCGGT
>JANOAQ010000791.1:0-6751 GCA_031411195.1 Burkholderiaceae bacterium
GCTTGAAGAAGCTGCCGGGGATCTTGCCGGCGGCGTAGGTCTTTTCAAGATAGTCGACGGTCAGCGGGAAAAAGTCTTGCCCGGCTTTGGCTTCAGTGCGGGCCACCACGGTGGCCAGCACCACGGTGCCTTCGATGTCGACGATGACAGCGCCGCTGGATTGGCGGGCAACTTCGCCGGTTTCCATCACAACCTGGTGGTTGCCCCAGGTGAAGGTCTTGGTGACTTTGTTGAACAGACTCATGGGTTCATCTCCGGTGGCTGGTATGCCATGTTGCGGCGCGCTTGCGGTGGCGCCAGATCAGGACCGGGAGCGTGGGGTCTCGCGGGCGGGATGCCATTCCAGTGATGTCCTCTGCCAGGACGCCGTTGGAATGACACAGCACTGCCGTTGCGGGAAACCGGTGGGCTCCAAAACGCCAAGAGCCTGTGCTGGGGAATAGTCCAGACAGGCTCTTGGATGCATCTGGCGATTACTTGCGCAGGCCCAGCTTGGCGATCAGCGCGGTGTAACGCTCGGGCGTCTTGCCCTTGAGGTAGTCGAGCAGTTTGCGGCGACGCGACACCATGCGCAGCAGGCCGCGGCGACCGTGGTGGTCTTTCAGGTGGGTCTTGAAATGGGGGGTGAGGTCGTTGATGCGCGCGGTGAGCAGCGCAACCTGCACTTCGGGGCTGCCGGTGTCGCCGGTGCCACGGGCATTGCCGGTGACGATGTCGGCGCGGATGGCCTTGTCGATGGTCATGGTGTTTCCTGAGTTCGAATGGAAGCCGCCATGCCCAGCGATCAGTCGCTGGCTGCGGTTTCCGGTGGTGGACTTGCGGTCGCCGGTGAAACCAACCCGCGCCGTGCTTTGTTTCTTGCCAGCCAGACCACCCGTCACCAGGCAGTCAGAAGACGCAAAACCTGCGGATTATAGCCCCAAGGCCTGCTTCAGCCTGTCGACACCCGCGACCAGGCGCGCCGTGTCCTGTGACGCAAAGCACCAGCGCAGCCAGCCTTCCCCCTCGGGCCCAAAAGCCACGCCCGGTGCCAGGCCCAGGCCGTGGGCGCTCACCAGGTGCTTGGCGAATGCGAGCGAGTCTTCTGCGCCCGGTGCCTTGAACCAGGCATACAGCCCGCCCTGCGGCGTGGCCGACACCACGCCGGGCAAGGCGGCCAGCGCCGGACACAGCGCATCACGCCCGGCCTGCAGCCGCGCCACCAGTTGCGGCACGAAGGTGTCGGCCGTGGCCAGCGCCGCCAGCCCGCCGCGCTGCACGAAGACCGGCGCGCAGGAGCTGTTGAATTCGATCAGCTTGCCCACGGTGTCGAGGTGGCCGGCCGGCAACACCAGCCAGCCCAGGCGCCAGCCGGTCATCAGGAAACTCTTCGAAAAGCTGTGCACCACGATGACCCGATCCTGCGGCGCGGTGATGTCCTGGAAGCTGGGAGCACAGCCCTCAGGCCCGAACCACACCCGCTCGTAGACCTCGTCGGCCACGATCCAGGTACCGGTGCGGCGGCAGTGGGCCAGCACGGCCTGCTGCTCGGCGCGGGTCATCGTCCAGCCGGTGGGGTTGTTGGGTGCGTTCAGCAACAGCACGCGTGTGCGCGCTGTCACCGCCGCCAGCAGGCGGTCCAGCTCGAGCCGCCAGGCGCCTGTGGCATCGGGTGCCAGCGGCACGCGCACCACATGCGCGCCCAGGATGGCCGGCTGGGCCGGCAAGTTGGGCCACACCGGCGCCACCACCACCACTTCGTCGCCCGCCGATGCCAGGGCCTGCATGGCCGTCATCAGCGCCGTCACGCCCGACGAGGTGACTGCGATGCGCTCGTCGCCCGGGTCGCCGTGCAGGGTGGCGGTGTAGGCGCGCAGGGCCTGGCGCAGTTCCGGCAGACCCAGGTTGTGGCTGTAGAAGGTTTCACCACGCTGCAGCGATTGCGCCGCAGCCTGGCGCACGGCTTCAGGCGTCACCTCGTCGCTTTCACCGAACCAGAAGGCCAGCACGTCGGGCCGGCCCAGGCCGGCATTGGCCACTTCACGGATCTGGCTGGCGGGCAAGAGTTTCAGGCAGGGGCGCATGGCTTTGGGGGGCAGTTGGACGACAGATGGAAGGCAGCGCCGCAATGGCTTGCGGCCGGTGAGATTTTCGGCATGGCGAGCACACCCTCTTGAAAAGCCACCGCACGGGGCCAATTCAAGGGCATGGGCAGTGCAGGCCACCCGGTCAGACGCACCGCCTACCCTTTATCCAGCCCAGGAGTTGACCATGTTTGTGATGTCTGCCGTCCGCCGCCCCGCCGCTTGCGCCCGCTCGCTCGACCGCCTGCTGGACGACCGCTTCTTCGACCGTCTGGTGCAGCCTGCGGGCCCTGAAGCCACCGCCCCGGCCGCCACCAAGATCGCCACCAAAACCGCCGCGACAACCGCCGCGACAACGCCCGCACTCGACGTGCGGGAGACCGACACCGCCTACACCGCCCACCTCGACATGCCGGGCGTGGACAAGGCCGATGTCAAGATCACCATCGACGGCCGGCGCATCAGCGTGGAAGCCACTCCTGCCCCGGCCGCCACCGCGCCGGCCGAAGGTGATCGCGCGCTCTACACCGAACGCGCCCCGGCACGCTATGCCCGCAGTTTTGCTTTGCCCGCCGAGGTCGACCAGGCTGCCTCCACCGCCACCATGGTCAACGGCGTGCTCACGCTCAGCCTGGCCAAGCGCGGTATCGGCCAGGCCGCCAGCCTCACCGTCAACTGACGCGCGGCTTGATCGGCGCCAAGCTGTCGATCTGGTCCAGCGGCCAGCGCGGCCGCACGTCGAAGGCATAGTCGAAAGACGCCGTGGCCGCTCCGCTTTGCAAACGCATGGCGGCGGCCAGGGCGATCTTGGCGCCGTTGTCGGTGCACAGGTCGAGCTCGGGGTAGTGCACGCGCAGGCCGCGACGCGCGACGGCCTCGTTCAGTTGCCTGCGCAGCTCGGCGTTGGCGCCCACGCCGCCTGAAACCACCAGGCGCGTGAGCCCGCTGGCCTTCAGCGCGGCCAGCGATTTTTTCACCAGCACTTCGACGATGGCCGCCTGCGTGCTGGCCGCTAGATCGGCCAGTTGCGTGGCACTGGGCATCTCACCCAATTTGCGGTGTTGGGTGAGCACGGCCGTCTTGAGGCCGGCAAACGAAAAATCGAGGTTGCCGCTGTGCAGCAGCGGCCGGGGCAAGGCATAGGCATCAGGGCGGCCCTGCTGCGCCAGGCGCGACAAGGCCGGGCCGCCCGGGTAGCCCAGCCCCATCAGCTTGGCGCTCTTGTCGAAAGCCTCGCCCGCCGCATCGTCAATGGTCTCGCCCAGCAGCTCGTAGCGGCCGACGGCCTCCACCCGCATCAGCTGCGTGTGCCCCCCCGAGACCAGCAGCGCCACGAAGGGAAACTCAGGCGCATCGGCCGACAGGAAGGGCGACAGCAGGTGCCCTTCGAGGTGGTGCACGCCCAGCGTGGGCTTGCCCAGGGCAGCGGCCAGCGCACAGGCCACCCCAGCGCCCACCAGCAGCGCGCCGGCCAAACCGGGGCCACGGGTGAAGGCCACGACATCGATGTCGGACAAGGCGGCGCCGGCTTCGGCCAGCACCTGCTCGGTGAGCGGCAGCACACGGCGGATGTGATCGCGCGAGGCCAGCTCGGGCACCACGCCGCCGTAGGCCTGGTGCATCAGGATCTGGCTGTGCAGGGCGTGGGCGCGCAACTGCGGCGTGCCGCTGGCCACCGTGCGCACCAGGGCCACGCCGGTCTCGTCGCAAGAGGATTCAATGCCCAGCACATTCATGGCGGGCGAGTGTACGGGCCACCCTGCGCGGCGCGGCCATGCGGCGCTGCGGTGCACGCGCACTGAATTGCAGCGCTGAGGGGCCGCCCTGACACCGCCTTTGGTGCATTGCAGCATCAACAACGCTTGCTCGCCCGGGCCGCACTGGCTGGCACAGGGATTGCATCAACACCGGGCATGAAGGTCAACGACGATCTTCGCTGATTTGCCCTGACGGTTGCACTGGCGTGGCCGTGGGCACCGGACGACGGCGTCCCCACCCCAGGCCTGTTCAAAGGCCTTCCCGGTGCGGACGCCGCATTGTTTTTGATGCCACTGAAAGAGCTTTCATGACCCCTATGCCCGCCGTCGACAAGGATGAAGTGAACCCCGCCCGCCGCAGCCTGCTGCGTACCGGCGCCGCTTTCGGTGCTGCAGTGGGCGCCACCGGCCTGATCCCTGGCCTGCAGGCGGCCGTGTACGCCGCCGGCAGTGACAAGCCCGAGAAGGAAGAAGTGCGCATCGGCTTCATTCCGCTGACCGATTGCGCCAGCGTGGTGATGGCCAGCGTGCTGGGCTTCGACAAGAAGTACGGCGTCAAGATCACGCCCACCAAAGAGGCCAGCTGGGCCGGCGTGCGCGACAAACTGGTCAATGGCGAGCTGGACATGGCCCATGTGCTGTACGGCCTGGTCTACGGCGTGCACCTGGGCACGGCCGGCCCCAGGAAGGACATGGCCGTGCTGATGAACCTGAACCACAACGGCCAGGCCATCACCCTGAGCAAGGCCCTGGCGGACAAGGGTGCGGTGGACGGCCCCAGCCTGGCCGCGCTGATGGCCAGGGAAAAGCGTGAATACACCTTTGCGCACACCTTCCCCACCGGCACGCACGCCATGTGGATCCACTACTGGCTGGCCGCTGCCGGCATCAACCCGCTTCAGGGCGCCAAGCTGATCACCGTGCCGCCGCCGCAGATGGTGGCCAATATGCGGGTGGGCAACATGGACGGCTTTTGCGTGGGCGAACCCTGGAACCACCGCGCCATCATGGACGGCATCGGCATCACCGCCAACACCACCCAAGACCTGTGGAAGGACCACCCCGAAAAGGTGCTGGGCACCACGGCCGACTTCGTCAAGAAGTACCCCAACACTGCCCGTGCCGTGACGATGGCCATCCTGGAGGCCAGCCGCTGGATCGACGCCGGCCTGCAGAACAAGATGAAGATGGCCGAGACCATTGCCGACAAGTCCTACGTCAACACCAGCGTGGAGGCCATCAACCAGCGCATCCTGGGCCGTTACCAGAACGGTCTGGGCAAGACCTGGGACGACCCCAACCACATGAAGTTCTTCAACGATGGTTTGGTCAACTTCCCTTACCTGAGCGACGGCATGTGGTTCCTCACCCAGCACAAGCGCTGGGGCCTGCTCAAGAGCCACCCCGACTATCTGGCCGTGGCCCAGCAGGTGAACCAGACCGCGCTCTACAAGGAGGCGGCGTCGGCCCTGAAGATCAACGTGCCCAAGGACCCGATGCGCAGCGCCAAGCTGATGGACGGCGTGGTGTGGGATGGCAAGGACCCCGCCAAGTACGCCGACGGTTTCAAGATCAAGGCGTGATGCGCCAGGCATGAAGGAGCCCACCATGGTCAGCGCCATCTTTCACACACCGCTGGAGGTCGCCGGCGAAGCGGCTGCCGCCACCCGCAGCACCGCTGCCCCGGCCAAGCCCCTGGCAGCCGCCGCCCAGCCGGCCCCCGCGCCCAAGCCGCCACGCGAGCCCTTCGATGGCCGAGAGTGGTTCATGCGCCTGCTGCCGCCGCTGCTGGGCCTGTCGCTGCTGATCGGGGTGTGGGCCCTGCTCACGCTCAAGACCACCACCTTTCCCACGCCGGGCATGACCTTCGATGCGGCGGTCAAGCTGTTTGCCGATCCGTTTTACAGCAAAGGCCCCAATGACCAGGGCATCGGCTGGAACATCCTGTTCTCATTGCAGCGCGTGGCGGTGGGCTTCGGGCTGGCGGCGCTGGTGGGCATCCCGCTGGGTTTCATCATCGGCCGCTTCGAATTTTTCAGCCGCATGTTCTCGCCGCTGATCAGCCTGCTCAAGCCGGTGAGCCCGCTGGCCTGGCTGCCCATCGGCCTGCTGGTCTTCAAGAGTGCCAACCCGGCGGCGATCTGGACCATCTTCATCTGCAGCATCTGGCCCATGGTCGTCAATACCGCCGTGGGCGTGCAGCGGGTACCGCAAGACTATTTGAACGTGGCAAGGGTGCTCAACCTCAGCGAGTGGACGGTGATCACGCGCATCCTCTTTCCTGCCGTGCTGCCCTACATGCTGACCGGCGTGCGCCTCTCTGTGGGCACCGCCTGGCTGGTGATCGTGGCCGCCGAGATGCTGACCGGCGGCGTGGGCATCGGCTTTTGGGTGTGGGACGAGTGGAACAACCTGAACGTGCAGCACATCATCATCGCCATCTTCGTCATCGGCATCGTCGGCCTGCTGCTCGAACAGGCGCTGATGCTGGTGGCCAGGCGCTTCTCCTTCGACGACTGACCCGGGGATCACCATGGACAAGTTCATTGATGTGCAAGACGTCGAGATGGTGTTCACCACCAAGAAGGGGCGCTTCCATGCCCTGCGCGACATCCACCTCAGCGTGGCCAAGGGCGAGTTCATCACGCTGATCGGCCATTCGGGCTGCGGCAAGAGCACGCTCTTGAACCTGATCGCCGGCCTCACCTTGCCCACCAGCGGCGTGCTGCTGTGCGACAACCGCGAGATCGCCGCCCCCGGGCCCGAGCGCGGCGTGGTGTTCCAGAACCACTCGCTGCTGCCCTGGCTGACCTGTCTGGAAAACGTCGACCTGGCGGTCGAGCGGGTGTTCGGCGCCACCGAGGGCAAGGCGCAACTGAAGGCCCGCAGCGCCGCCGCGCTCGACCTGGTCGGCATGGGCCACGCCACCAG
>JANOAQ010000792.1:0-4240 GCA_031411195.1 Burkholderiaceae bacterium
TTCCGTTCAGATGTCGACGGCCAGATCGCCGGTTTCGGTGGGTGTGGCATCAAAGCCGTAGTGGTTGGCCAGGTACTCCCAGGCCTCTTCGGCGGTTTCGACGTAATGAAACAGGTTTTCGTCGCCTGCGCTGATCATGCCGGTATCTACCAGGTACTGGAAGTTGATCAACTTCTCCCAGAACGCCCGTCCGAACAGCAGGATGGGCCGCTTGCGGCTCTTGCCGGTCTGCACCAGCGTCATGGTCTCGAACAATTCATCGAGTGTGCCGAAACCTCCTGGGAAGCACACCAGCGCGATGCTGCGCATCAAAAAATGCATTTTGCGCAGCGCAAAGTAGTGGAACTGGAAGCACAGCTCTGGCGTGATGTAGGGGTTGGGCTCCTGCTCGTGCGGCAGCACGATGTTCAGGCCGATGCTCTTGCCGCCCACCTCGTAGGCGCCCCGGTTGCCCGCCTCCATGATGCCGGGGCCACCGCCGGTCACCACATAGATGGGCGTCTCCAGCGAGCGTGAGCGTTCCGTCACCAAAGCGGCAAAGCGCCGCGCCTCGTCGTAGTAATGGCTCATGGCCAGTCCGACGTCGGCCTGCGCGATGGCCTGGGCGTTGCCATTGGCCCGGGCCTGCGCCAGGCGTTCGGTGGCCGCCTCGGGGCTGTGGATGCGCGCGCTGCCGAAGATCACGATCGTCGACTCGACGCCCATCTCGCGTTGCACCAGCTCGGGCTTGAGCAGCTCCAGCTGCATGCGCACGGGGCGCAGCTCGTCGCGCAGCAGAAAATCGGTGTCGGTGAACGCCAGGCGGAATGCGCTCTCTGGCCCGCCGTAGCGCGAGGGCTGGGCGGCGGTTTGGGCCTCTTCCTCGGCGCTGGGAAAGTTGCGGGCGTTCAATTGCGGGTGCGGGGGCTGCGGTTTGTCCATGCGCGCAGCTGAGCAAGGGCGGGCCGCCTACCATCGCGCCACGATGAGCTTGCAAGCCCTGACCCTCGACCTGGACGACACCCTCTGGCCGGTGCTGCCCACCCTGCGCCGTGCCGAAGCGGCCATGCATGCCTGGCTGGCCGAGCATGCGCCAGCCACCACCGCGCAGGTGGACAACGCTGCCTGGCGCAGCCTGCGTGAAGGCGTGGTGCGCGACCACCCCGCCTGGGCCCACGACCTGAGCGCGCTGCGCCAGGAAACCATCCGCCGCGCGCTGCTGGCCGCAGGCGACGACCCGGCCCTGGCACGGCCTGCCTTCGAGGCATTTTTCGATGCGCGCCAGCAAGTCGATCTGTTCGACGATGTATTGCCGGCCCTGGCCCGCCTGGCCGCACGCTGGCCCATCGTCGCGCTGAGCAACGGCAATGCCGACGTGCAACGCGTTCCGGGCCTGGCACGGCATTTCCATGCGGCCGTCAGCGCCCGCGAGCTGGGTCTGGCCAAGCCCGACCCGGCCAGCTTTGCCGCCGCCTGCGCGCGCGCCGGCGCAGCGCCCGGGCGCACCCTGCACATCGGCGACGATGCCGCGCTCGACGTGGACGGTGCGCTCGATGCCGGCCTGCAGGCGGCCTGGGTGTGCCGGCCCGGCCTGCCATCGGCCGAACGCGCGCCGCGTGGCCAGCCTCAGCATGTGGTGGCCACCCTGGCCGAACTGGCCGACCGCCTGGGCGCCTGATGCCACACGCCCCGCGCTGCAACGTGTTGGATGCCCTTGAATGAGAGGCAACTTTCAGGGCTGCTTCACACTCTCATTCAGGACCCCGGCCATATACTGGCCGATCTAACGATTTGTGGCGGCCGGACACGGCCAAGGCGGACTTCATGACGGGCAAATTCAAGGTGGCTGGGCTGTTGGCCGTGGGCGCCCTGGCCGGTGCACTCACCACGATGCAGTTTCAGGCGTTTGCCCGAAATTCGCTGGCCCCGCTGCCGCTGGAAGAGTTACAGCAGCTCGCTGCCGTCTTCGGGATGGTCAAGAGCGATTACGTCGAGCCGGTCGACGAGAAAAAGCTCATCTCCGATGCCATAGGCGGCATGGTGGCCGGCCTGGATCCACACTCGGTCTACTTCGACAAGAAGACCTTCAAGGAATTTCGCGAAGGCACCACCGGCAAGTTCGTCGGCGTGGGCATCGAGATCGGCATGGAAGACGGCCTGGTCAAGGTGGTCTCGCCGATCGAAGGCTCGCCGGCCTTTCGCGCCGGGCTGAAGCCGGGTGACCTGATCACCCGCATCGACGACACGCCTGTCAAGGGCCTGGGCATGGACCAGGCCGTCAAGCGCATGCGCGGCGAGCCCAACACCAAGGTGCAACTCACCATCTTCCGCAAGGACGAGTCGCGCAGCTTCCCCGTCACCATCACCCGCGAAGAAATCCGCGTGCAGAGCGTGCGCGCCAAGCTGATCGAGCCGGGCTACGCCTGGATCCGCGTCAGCCAGTTTCAAGACCGCACCATCGACGACTTCGCGCGCAAGATGGAAGAGATGTACAAGGCCGACCCCAACATCAAGGGCGTCGTGCTCGACCTGCGCAACGACCCGGGCGGCCTGCTCGAAGGCGCGGTGGCCTTGTCGGCGGCCTTCCTGCCCAGCGAGGTGACGGTGGTGTCCACCAACGGCCAGATTGCCGAATCGCGCGCCACCTTCAAGGCTTCACCCGAGTACTACGTGCGCCGCGGCGCCAGCGATCCACTGCGCAAGCTGCCCGCGTCGCTCAAGAGCGTGCCGCTGGTGGTGCTGGTCAATGAAGGCTCGGCCTCGGCCAGCGAGATCGTTGCTGGCGCGCTGCAAGACCACAAGCGCGCCACCATCATGGGCGCTCAAACCTTCGGCAAGGGCTCGGTACAGACAGTGCGTCCGTTGTCGGCAGACACCGCGCTGAAGATCACCACGGCGCGTTACTACACGCCCAGCGGCCGCAGCATCCAGGCCAAGGGCATCGTGCCCGATGTCTGGCTGGACGAAACCGCCGAGGGCAATGTGTTCGCAGCCCTGCGCATGCGCGAAGCCGACCTTGAAAAGCACCTCGGCGGTGCCGACGAGAAGAAAGACGCCGCCCGCGAAAAGGCCCGTGAAGAAGCCCGCAAGAAGCTCGAAGAGTTGTCGGCCAAGAGCAAAGAGCCGCCCAAGCAACTGCCCGAGTTCGGCTCGGCCGAAGACTTTCCGCTGCTGCAGGCGCTCAACCAGCTCAAGGGCAAGCCGGTGGCGGTCAGCAAGACCCAGAGTGAACGCAAGGCGGCCCTGGACACGGAAAAGCAGTAGCCCTGGTCTTGGTACCGTGCTGAACCAAGCCCGCCGCGTGCGGGCTTCTTCATGCCCGAAAGCTATGCTTGCGCGATGAACGACGACCAACTGCTGCGCTACTCGCGCCACATCCTGCTCGACGAGATCGGTGTGGAAGGCCAGACCCGCCTGCTGGCCAGCCATGCGCTGGTGATCGGTGCGGGCGGCTTGGGCTCGCCGGTGGCGTTGTACCTTGGCACGGCCGGGGTGGGGCGCATCACCCTGGTGGACCACGACACCGTCGATCTGACCAATCTGCAGCGCCAGATCGCCCACAACCAAGCCCGCGTGGGCAGCCCCAAGGCCGAGTCGGCGCGCCAGACCATCCTGGCCATCAACCCGGGCGCCGACGTGGTGGCCGTCAGCCAGCGGGCCGATGCCGCGTGGCTGGATACAGCGGTTGCTGCAGCCGACGTGGTGCTCGATTGCAGCGACAACTTCGCCACCCGCCATGCGGTGAACGCGGCCTGCGTGGTGCACCGCAAGCCGCTGGTGTCGGGTGCGGCCATCGGCTTTGACGGCCAGGTGTCGGTGTACGACACGCGGGGCGACGAGCTGCCTTGTTATGCCTGCGTATTTCCGCCCGAAAGCACGTTTGAGGAAGTGCGCTGCGCGACCATGGGCGTGTTCGCGCCGCTGGTGGGCATCATCGGCACGGTGCAGGCGGCCGAGGCGCTGAAGCTGCTCACCGGGGTGGGCAGCTCGCTGGCCGGGCGCCTGCAGATGCTGGATGCGCGCGCCATGGAATGGACCGAGATCCGCATGGCGCGCCAGCCGGGCTGCCCGGTGTGCAGTGCGGCGCGCGGTGCGCCGGTGGGCTGAGATGTCTACCCCAACGTCGCTTCGCTTCTGCCCCCCGAGGGGGCGCTCAGCCGCCTTGGGGCGGCCCGGCGCCGGCTGAGGTGTCTGCCCCCACGTCGCTTCGCTCCTGCCCCCCGAGGGGGCGCTCAGCCGCCTTGGGGGGGCCCGGCGCCGG
>JANOAQ010000793.1:0-11786 GCA_031411195.1 Burkholderiaceae bacterium
CGGCCTGGACCCCGACTACATCCCGGGCGAGATGGGCAAGGCGATGAAGGACGCCGGCATCTGGGGCGACGTCGGCCTGGCCACCGGCTACGTGCTGCGCTTCAGCAACGGCCTGACGGCCTACCTGTCGGGCGACACCGGCATCACCGCCGACCAGGAGCTGGTGGTGCAGAAGCACTACAACGCCAAACTGGCGGTGATGAACATCGGCGACGGCTTCACCACCGGGCCGGCCGAGGCGGCCTATGTGATCAACGACCAGGTCAAGCCCAATGCGGTGATCGCCTCGCACGCCAACGAGGTGGGCACGGTTGGCGGCAAGGTGCGCGTGGGCAGCAAGACCGAAGCCTTCATCAAGGCCAGCAAGGTGCCGGTGCATGTGCCGCTGTCGGGCAGGACGATGGAGTTTGATGCGGCGGGCAAGTGCACGGCGGGGTGCTGATGGGTGGTGGCAGCGGCCGCGTTGCATGCGCGGCCACGGTTCCACCCGAAATCGGCCGTGGAGTCGGCCCGGTGACAGCCCGCAAGCGGCATGGCGCGCCAAATTGACCGCACAAGGACGCCACCCGAGGAGACTCCATGAGCAGCACCGCCGCAACGACCGCCGCCCCAACCGCCACCCACCGTCTCGATGTTGACGGTGCCATCGGCATCGTCACTGTCGCCTACCCGCCGGTCAACGCGCTGTCGCGGGCTATGCGCCAGGCCATCATCGACGGCATCACCGCA
This sequence comes from Burkholderiaceae bacterium, assembly GCA_031411195.1. Lineage (GTDB taxonomy): Bacteria > Pseudomonadota > Gammaproteobacteria > Burkholderiales > Burkholderiaceae_C > Pseudaquabacterium. The sequence goes on from JANOAQ010000793.1 coordinate 730, forward strand.
GCCCAGGCCCACCCGGCCGTCCAGGCCATCGTCTTCATCTGCGACGGCCGCACCTTCCTGGCCGGCGCCGACATCACCGAGTTCGGCAAGCCACCGCAGGCGCCGTCGCTGTTCCAGGTGCAGGACGTGATCGAGAACAGCGCCAAGCCGGTGATTGCGGCCATCCACGGCACGTCCCTGGGCGGCGGGCTGGAAGTGGCGCTGTGCTGCCACTACCGTGTGGCCGTGCCCAGCGCGAAGTGCGGCCTGCCTGAGGTGCACCTGGGCCTGCTGCCTGGCGCCGGCGGAACCCAGCGCCTGCCACGCATCGTGGGCGTGCCCAAGGCGTTGGAATTCATCACCAACGGCACCCATGTGCCGGCCCAGCAGTGCCTGGAGATCGGCCTGGTCGACGCCATTGTGCCCGAAGGCCAGCTGCGCGAAGGCGCCACCGCTTTCGCCCGACAGGTGCTGGCCGAGGGCCGGCCGCTGCGCAAGGTGCGCGATGCCGACGACAAGGTGCTGCCCGCCCGCGGCAGGCCCGAGGTGTTTGCCGAGTTCCGGCAGGCCAATGCCAAGCGTTTCCGTGGCTTCCTGGCGCCCGAATACAACATCCGCTGCATCGAGGCGGCGGCAAACCTGCCGTTCGACGAGGGCCAGCGCGAGGAGCGCCGGCTGTTCATGGAACTGGTCACTGGCGCGCAGTCGATCGCCCAGCGCTACGGCTTCTTTGCCGAGCGCATGGCCCAGAAGATCCCCGATGTGCCGGCCGACACGCCGACGGTGGCGGTGGCCAAGGTCGGCATCATCGGCGCCGGCACGATGGGCGGGGGCATCGCGATGAACTTCGCCAACGTCGGCATCCCGGTCACGCTGGTCGAGACGAATCAGGCCGCGCTCGACCGTGGTCTGGCGGTGGTGCGGCGCAACTACGAGAACTCGGCCAAGCGCGGCCGCTTCACGCTGGCCGAGGCCGAGCGCCGCATCGGCCTGCTGACCGGCTCGCTTGACATGAACGCGCTGGCCGACTGCGACCTGGTGATCGAGGCGGTGTTCGAGGAGATGGCGGTCAAGAAAGACATCTTTGCCAAGCTCGACCGCATCGTCAAACAAGGCGCGGTGCTGGCCAGCAACACGTCGGCGCTGAACCTCAACGAGATCGCCACGGCGGTTTCACGCCCCGAGGCGGTGGTCGGGATGCACTTTTTCTCGCCAGCCAACGTGATGCGCCTGCTCGAGGTGGTGCGTGGAGACAAAACCTCCAAGACCGCGATCGCCACCGCGATGCAGGTCGGCAAGAAGATCGGCAAGGTCGCTGCGCTGTCGGGTGTGTGCCCGGGCTTCATCGGCAACCGCATGCTCGCTGCCCGCGGCGCGCAGACGCAGGCGATGCTGCTTGAGGGCGTGATGCCCTGGGACATCGACAAGGTGCTCTACGACTTCGGCATGCCGATGGGGCCGTTTGCGATGTCGGACCTGGCCGGGCTCGACCTGGGCTGGTCGCGCGAGACGAGCAAGGGCTCGACGATCCGCGAGCTGCTGTGCGAGCGCGACCGCCGGGGCCAGAAGACCGGCGCGGGCTTCTACGACTACGATGAGGCGCGCAATGCCAAGCCGTCTGAGGTGACGCGCCAGATCATCACCGACTTCGTCGCCAAGCAGGGCCGCCAGCCGCGCGCGATCAGCGAGACCGAGATCCTTGAGCGTTGCACGCTGGCGATGATCAACGAGGGCGCCAAGATCCTCGACGAAGGCATCGCGATCCGGGCCTCCGACATCGACGTGGTCTGGGTCAACGGCTACGGCTGGCCGCTCTACCGCGGCGGCCCGATGCACCATGCCGACCACATCGGCCTGGCCGAGGTTGTGGCCAAGCTCAAGGCCTATGGCCCGCTGATGGGGCCGAACTTCACGATCTCGCCACTGCTCGAGCGCATGGCGGCCGAGGGCAAGAAGTTCACGGCTTGAAGGGCGTGAGGGCTGCCTGCGGCCGCGCAGCATGAGCGGCGACGACCGCGTCCGCCACAACCGCATCGGCATCGCCTGGATGATCCTGGGCATGTCGGCCTTCATCGGCAACGACGCGATCATGAAGGCGGTGGGCGAGCGCCTGCCTGCTGCGCAGATGATTGTCGTTCGCGGGGTGATGGCGATCGCGGTGATCCTGCTGGTGGCCGCGCGCATGGGTGCGCTCGACCGCATCCGCGACGTTGCGCGGGGCTGGGTGCTGCTGCGCGCAAGCTGCGAGGGCTTGGGTACGGTGCTCTACCTGGCCGCGCTGTTCCACCTGCCCTTGGCCAACATCACGGCGATCAACCTGTCGTCGCCGCTGTTCATCGTGGTGCTGGCCAAGGTCTTCTTGCACGAGCTCGTCGACCGCGCCCGCTGGCTGGCGATCGCTCTGGGCTTTGCCGGCGTGCTGCTGGTCGTGCAGCCGCGCGCCGATGGCTTCAGCGTTTACGCGTGGGTGTGCCTGCTCGCCACGCTGATCTACGCGGTTCGCGACCTGCTGACGCGCAAGATCTCATCGGCCACGCCGTCGATCCTGGTCACGCTGGGCACCGCCGGCGTGGTCTGGCTGATGGCCGGGCTGGTGATGGCTTTCCAGGGTTGGACGCCGATGCAGTGGCGCGACCTGTGCTGGCTCGCGCTGGCCTCGCTGCTGTTGTCGACCGGCTACTACGCACTGATCGCGGCGATGCGCCACGGCGAGATGACGGTGATCGCACCGTTTCGCTATGTCGGCCTGCTGTGGGCCGTGCTGCTGGGCTACGTCGTCTGGGGCACGCTGCCCAACGCGATGGGCTGGTGCGGCATCGCGCTGCTGATCGGCGCCGGCCTTCAAATGATCAGGCAGCAGCGAATGGGTTCTTGAGCAAGGGTCGCGCCGCGAGGCGGGCCAGAGGGTCCGCGCGCGGGCGTCACCCGATGACCGGGCCGATCACCGGCCTGGCCAGATCAACGCTCAACAAGCGCATGTCTTGGAGCCATTTCCCGGCGCCGCTCACGCTGTCCACACCTGGCAACGTGGAGTGACCGTCGCTGCCCACGGTCTTGAGGTGGCATTTGTCCGATGACGGGATCATTCACGACAACTTCGGCACTTCGGATCGACCAACATTGGACGAACCGAAGTCAGCTTGCTGCCTTTCAGGTACACCGCACCGGCGGCCTTCTCGGGCGTACCGCCGCGGCCTAGCGGGATGCTCGCTGGTTGGCGCTCTGCAGCTCGATGCGCGCGCAGCGTTCGCCGCCTGGCGTGAGCTTCTGAGCGTCTCTTGCACCGGTGCAAGCAAGTCGACAGCCCCTCGGGCGGGCCCAGGAGCGTGTCATCGCAGTGAGTACGGCGGTCAGGGGCTGCCAGCGGCTTGTGCGTCGATGGCATCCTGGACAAGCGCAGCCATGGCGCGCGCCGCATCGCAGGCCTGCTCGCGCAGCCCGCGCACCGTGCCGAGCCGGTCGGGCATGGCTTCGTCCTGGCTGGCCTTGAGCTTGCCTTCCAGGCGGTCGATCGGGATCTCGATGCCGACAATGGCGCGCATCATCTTGTCCATGAACGCGACCGGCGCATCAGCTACCGACCAAGGCGCTGCCCGAGAGGCCTCATGGGCCTGGGTGACACGGCTGAGCATGTCGAACACCCAATCGCGGTCTTCGATCGCGCGTGCCACCCCGTGGGCGTGGGCCACCACGTAGTTCCGGGTGGGCACGACCTCGCCATGTTCCGCCGTGCCCGGATACCAGCCTGGCGTGATGTAGGCCTGGGGTCCCTGGAACATGACCAGGGAAGGAACGGTCGAACCGAGTTCGCGCCAGACCGTGTTGGCGCGCGAGACGTGGCCGATCAAGGTGCCGTACGGCCCGCGGCTGCGGTCCAGCAGGAAGGGCACATGGTTGGCGACGAGGCCGGTGCAGCCGTGACACACCCAGGCCCCGAGCGGCTGAGACGCCATGAGCGCGAACAGGGCTTCGCGGTCGGTCAGTCGATGCTGCGGGTTGACGTACATCCGTGATCCTTCACATTCCGATCAGCGCGTGCCGCACCAGCAGCGCTGACAGCATGAACATGGTCGCACCGATCAGGCCGTCGAGCACTTGCCAAGCCCTCGGCCGGGAAAACCAGGGTGCCAGCCAACGGGCACCGAAGCCAAGCAAAGAGAACCAGGCCAGGCTGGCAGCGGCAGCCCCCGCGATGAACCAGCCCTGAAGCGCCACCGGCTGCTGCGCGCCGATGCTGCCCACCAGCAGCACGGTATCCAGATAGACATGCGGATTGAGCAGCGTGAAGCCGGCCGCCTGCGCCACCGCCGCGCCCAGCGACAAGGAAGAACCGGCAGCCGACGCCGCCAACTGGCGGGCTTGCCGTGCGCGCCTCAGCGCCTGCCAGCCGTAGACCGCGAGGAACGCCGCGCCCGCCAGAGCCAGGGCGCGCGCCAGAGCGGGGCGCTGCCCGAGGGCCTGCGCCATGCCCATGACACCCGCCGCAATGAGCACCGCGTCTGCCGCCGCGCAGAACAGCACCACGCTGCCCACATGCGCGCGACGCAGGCCCTGGCGCAGCACGAAGGCGTTCTGCGCGCCGATCGCGACGATGAGCCCGAAGCTCAGGGCCAGGCCTTGAACGAAGACGGGGAAAGCCAGGGCATCAGGGGCTGCAGGGTTCATCGTGCACTGAGCTTGCCCGCCTCGACAGATGAAGACAAACTAAACACACTAATCTCGATGAAGCCAAACTTATCCATGCTCGACTACGCGGCACTTTCCGCCCTGGCTGCCGTCATCCGGGAAGGCAGCTTCGAGCGCGCGGCGCAGTCGCTGTTCGTCACGCCATCGGCGGTGTCGCAGCGCATCCGCTCGCTGGAGGAGCGGGTGGGCTGTGCCCTGGTCGTTCGCGGTCAACCTTGCCGCGCCACCGACACCGCCCGGCGCTTGTGTCAGCACGTGGACCGCGTGCGGCTTCTCGAGCAAGAACTGCAAAGCGCAGTGCCGGCGCTGGCGCCTGAGGGCCTCACCCGCGTGGCGCTCCCGATCGCCGTCAACGCGGACAGCCTGGCCACCTGGTTCGCACCGGCGGTCGCCGCCTATGCGTCCGCCGCCCCGGTGCTCGTGGAGCTGTCAGTGGACGACCAGGACCACACCGCTGAGTGGCTGCGCAGCGGGGCTGTGCTGGCGGCCGTGACGGGAACGGCACGGCCCCCGGCGGGCTTCAACAGCCAGCCGCTGGGTGCCATGCGCTATCTCGCGGCCGCCAGCCCGGCCTACGTGGCCCGCCACTTCGCCAGCGGCGTCGGGGCGGGCAGCCTGGCTCAAGCGCCCAGTCTGGTCTTCAACACGAAAGACACTCTGCAAGCCCGGTGGGTGCGACGCCTGTGCCACCGGGACGTGCAGCTTCCCCGGCATGCCGTGCCGTCTTCCCATGCATTCGTCGCTGCAGCCTTGGCCGGCATGGGGTGGGGTCTGCATCCGCAGTCGTTGATCGCCTCTCAACTCCGAGATGGGTCGCTGGTCGAACTGGTGCCCGACACGCCGCTGGACGTGCCCCTGTACTGGCAGCATGCGCGCGCGGCCTCACCGTTGATCGGTGGGTTGAGCCGCGCGCTCCTATCTGCCGCGACCCGCGCGCTGCGGCCGCCATGACGAGAATCAGCGCCTTCGGCACCTCGGCAACATTTCCCCAGAGCCGACACAGGCTTGCAGGCAGTTTGTCTGGCCGCAGTCGCTGACCATCTGCAATGGTCTGGATGCTCGTGCTCGACTCGCGTCAGGCAAACAACCGCTTTTGCAGAAAGTCGATGAACACCGATGTCTTGTAGGCCAGCCATGAACGTGCCGGGTACACCAGGTAGATCGGTTGCCCTGCCCGAAAGCTGTACTCGGGCAGCACGGGCACCAGTTCGCCGCGGGCGAGCTCATCGGCCACCATCAGGCTGTCTATGAGCAGCATGCCGCCGCCTGCGCGCGCGGCCGCCACCAAGGCCATGCCGTCGTCGATCTGGATGCGGCCCCGCACCTGCACCATGGTGGTGTTGCCGTCACGCACGAACCCCCACTCGTCGAACACGCGCGCGCCGCTGGCATAGACCAGGCAATCGTGCTGTAGCAACTCCCCGGGCGCGCTCGGTACCCCGCGCTGCGTCAGGTACGCCGGTGCCGCCACCAGCACCCGGGAGGTGTCGATGAGCTTGCGGGCCACCAGGCTGGAATCTTCCAGATGAGCCACCCGTATCGCCACGTCGACATGCTCGGCGATCAGGTCGACCATGCGGTCGGCCACCGTCAGTGCCACTTCCACCTTGGGATAGCGCTGCGTGAATTCGACCAGCAGCGGCATCAGCCGCGATTGGCTCAACGGCCGCGGGCAGGTCACGCGCAGCGTGCCGCTGACCTCTTGCTGGTACTGGCCGGTCAACTGCTCGATGTTGGCCACCGCACGGTCGATCTGCTGGGCCTGGCCCAAGATGAGCTGGCCCACTTCGGTCAAGGTCAGGCGCCGGGTTGAGCGCTGCAACAGGCGCGTCCCCAGCTCCGATTCCAGGCGCGCCAGCTGGCGCGACACCACGGACTTGCTGCAGCCCAGGTTCACGGCAGCCTGGCTGATGCTGCCTGCCTGGACGATGGCCGAGAAGATGGTCAGGCGTTGCGGGTTCATGGGGCCTTCTTCAATGTTGTTGCTTTATTGACAACAGTATTTTGGTTGAATGACGGCTATTCAGACAACAAAGCCCTGTCTAGAGTTCAGCCCATCGCATCCTTTCCCGCCCGTCAGGTCTCCTCGGAGCCGTCCACGAACCGCATCAACTACCCCAACCACCACACCACCACCGTGAAGGAACATCCATGAAAGCCGCCATCCTGAATGACTACGCAACCCCGGTTGTCGTGACCGACATTGCCCAGCCCGCACTGCCGGACGACAGCGTGATGATCGAGGTCCATGCCAGCAGCGTGAACCCGGTGGACAACCTCATCCGTGCCGGCTACCTGAAGGCGATATTGCCGCTGCGCTTCCCGTACACCATGGGCAACGATGTCTCCGGCGTCGTCACCGCCGTGGGGCCGAAAGTCACCCGCTTTGCGGTCGGAGACGCGGTCTTTGCGCGGCCCGGCAGCCTGCAGTCGGGCACCTTTGCCGAGTACGTCGCCGTCAAGGAACAGGACGTGGCGGCCAAGCCGGCCCACCTGAGCCATGCGCAAGCCGCTTCGCTGCCACTGGTGGCGCTGACGGCCTGGCAGGCCCTGGTGACAAAAGCCAATCTGCAGGCCGGGCAGAAGGTGCTGATCCATGCCGGCTCGGGCGGTGTCGGCTCGATCGCCATCCAGATTGCCAAGCACCTGGGCGCCACGGTGGTCGCCACCACCAGCACCGACAACCTGGCGCTCGTCAAGTCCCTGGGCGCCGACGAAGTCATCGACTACAAGACGCAGGACTTTGCCGCGCTCGTCAAGGATTGCGACGTCGTGTTCGACACCCTGGGCGGCAGCACGCGCAGCAAGTCTTACGCACTGCTGAAGAAGGGCGGTATCCTGATTTCCATCATTGCGCCGGCCGACACCAGCGGCGTGGCCGAACAACTGGGCGTCAGGTCCGAGGTCTTCTTCATGTGGCCCAGCGGCGAGCAACTGGCGCAAATCGCCGCCTTGGTCGAGCGCGGTGTCATCAAGCCTGTGGTGGACCGCAGCTTCGCGCTGGATGAGGTTCAAAAGGCCCTGGACTACAGCCAGTCCGGACGGGCCAAGGGCAAGATCGTGATCAAGGTGAAGTGATGGTTGGCGCAGGTGGGCGGTGCACGGTCAAGCGGCCGGGTCGATCCACCACAGCAGGGCATCGTCGCCATCGGGTTGAACCTGCAGGCTGTGGATGGCCCGGGTGGCGGCCAAGGCGCCTACCCACAAGGTGCACCAGGCATCCAGCAACAGGGGCCGCTCGTCGGCCGGGATGCCCTGCACGATGCGCAGCCCTTGCTGGCGCAGCGCGGGCCATCCGGCATCTGTTGTGGCCGGCTCGCAGGCATCCCCCATGCCGCTGAACAGGCGGGCCAGCAGGTCCAGCCCGTCGGCGGCTGAGCCATCGGCTTGCGCTGCGCCCACGCGCCGGGCCAATGCAGCAAACTGCTGCAGGCCCGTCAACCGCGCCGACAGTCGGGCATGGGCCGCTGCGCGCTCGGGCCCGATCACCGCGGCCAGCGCCGCCAGCCCATTGCGGATGTAGGTCATGGCGTAGTTGCGTTCGGCGCGGGCCAGGCGATCGGGGGGCCACAGCCCTTCGGGCGGGCGCGGCTGCAGTGCCGGGTCGTACGGCGGCGGCCGCTCGTCGCGGCGAAATTGCAGGCGCTCTTGCGGCGCCAGCGGCTCGTCAAACTCCTGGAAGTAGCCGCACAGGCCGAACTCGCCGGTCATGTCTTCGCTGACACACACAAAGCCCAGCCGAGGGTTGCCCAGGCTGACGCCGTTGTGGGCGTACCAGCCTTGCAAGAAGCCGCGGCTCACCTCCACCGGCACGCCGCAGATGGTCGGACCGTCGACCATCCAGCGGGGGTAGCGAAAGCGCACCCAGGCCTTGCGCGGGCCTTCGGGCATGTATTCAACCGCCACGCCTCCGATGCTGTTGGACAGCACGTGGTAACGCGCGCAGGCATCGGCGTGCGGCAGACCACGCAGGCCCAGCTTGTCGAAGCTGGCCAGGAACTTCTCTTCATACTGGCGCCGGAACAGCCGAAACATCCAGTCGCCCATCACCTGCGGCCCCTCCCGCGTGGCCACCATCAGCTGCAGACCCAACAGCCATTGGTGGTGCAGCCAGGCCTGGGCGGCGATGGCGTCGGTGGGGTCCGCTGGTGTTTCGGTGTGCATGCACCGATTGTTTCGCGTCCAACGGCGGGCGGGCTGTGTCGTGGGCGACTTGGTGGCGTGGCACCCCTGCGTGTTTCACCTCCTGACCACGCTGGTGGCCCGGCGCTGGCTGAAGGAGAACGTCTCGCGGCGTCGCTCAGGCCTGCAGGCGGTGCGCGCGGGCCTGCAGATCGAGCACGGTGGCCGGGTCGTCGCACAGGCCGGCCAGCTCGGCCAGCAGCACCGCCAGTGCGCGCCGGTCGATGTGCGCAAGCGCGGCCCGGCGTGCCGGGTCGTGCACCGGCAGGAAGGACGCGGCGCCCAGGTCGCCCAACAGCGCCTGCCCCTGGCCATCGACCAGGATGTTGTGGGCGTACAGGTCGCCGTGGGCCAGGCCTTGCTGGTGCAGGTGGGCCATTGCCGCCTGCATGCTGCGGGCGATGGCCTGGGCCGGCTCGGCGCCCAGGCGCAGGCCCGCGGCGTACACATCGCGGCTGCAACTGGCCAGGCTGGGCGGGCCGGCCAGGTTGGCGTGGCCCGGCGGGATGCGCCGCAGCACCAGGCCGGCCGTGCCCTCGGGGTGGCCCGTCAGCCGGCCGAGTACGCCCACCAGGTGGGCATGGTCGCCAGCGGCCATGCTGGCCGCCATCTCGCTGCGCGGCAGGCCGTCGCTGGTGATGACCCCCTTGAACAGCTTGACCGCCACGGGCTGTGGCGCAGCATTGCCGGCCTGCCAGGTGGCCGCATGGATCACGCCCGATGCGCCTTCGCCGAGCTGGCCTTGCACCTGCAGTGTTGACCAGTCGATCAACGTGGCGGTGGCGCCGGCCTCGGCCTGTCGTTCCAGCGCCTCACCGAAGGGGTTGCCGGCATGGGCCAACCAGGCCAGCCGTGGCAGGGCCAGCAGGCTGCGCGGCAATGCATCTGCGGCCGTCTCGAACCGGTTGGCCGCCAAGCGCACCAGCTCCAGCCGCTGGCAGCGCGCCAGGCTGTGGGGCAGGCGGTGCAGGCGGTTGCCTGCCAGCATCAGCTTCTGCAATGGAGCGCAAGCCCCCAGCGATTCGGGCAGGGCTTCGATCTGGTTGTCGGTCAGGATCAGCCAGCGCAGCGTGGGCGGCAGGGCCTCGGCCGGGACGGTGCGGATGCGGTTGGCCTTGAAGCCGACCAGTTGCAGTGCCGGGCAGCGGCCCAGCACCACCGGCAAGGTGGTGAACAGGTTGTCGGAGCAAAACAGCACCTGCAGCCGGTGCAGGCTGGCCAGCGCGGGCGGCAGTTGATCCAGTGCGTTGCCCGACAGGTCCAGCGTCTGCAAGGTGTCGGCCAGGGCAAACACCTCGGGCGGCACCTGGGTGAGGCCGCAGCGGCGCAGATCCAGCCGGCTGGCGCCGGCCAGGGCGCCCGAGCGCAGGCGATCCAGGGTGTCGAGCGGGTCGTGCATTCGCGGCGCGTGGCTGATGATCAAGCGCCACTTTCTCGGTAGTCGCCAAAGGCGGCGTCGCGCTCGCTGAGCAGGGCACTGACACTTTCGCCGCTGCGGCGAAAGTGCCCCATGTAGGCCTGGCTGGCCGGTGTCTGGAACGCCAGCGCCTGCAGTTCGGTGCCCGCGCGGATGGCTGCGCGCAGGCCCATGATCTCCATCGCCCGGTGCACGCTGCGCTTGTTGATGGCCGCCAGCTCGCTGGGCAGTTGCGCCACGCGGGCAGCCAGGGCCAGCACCTGCGCCTCCAGCTCGTCAGCCGGGTAGGCACGGTTGGCCCAGCCGCGGGTGGCGGCTTCGCGCCCGCTCAGCGAATCGCCGGTGAGCATCGATTCCATCGCCTGGCGCATGCCCATGGTCCAGGGGTGAAACTGCATGTCGGGCGGGCTCATCAGCCGCACCGGCGGGTAGCCGATCTGGGCATCGTCGGCCACGTAGACCAGATCACAGGCGGTGGCCAGTTCAGACCCACCCGCCAGGCAGTAGCCATGCACCTGGGCGATGACGGGTTTGGCCAGATCCCAGATGCGGAACCAGCCATCGACCACATGGCGTGGCCAGTGGCCCAGCCCGCCGGCCGTGTGGTAGGGCTGGCCCTGGCGGTTGTCGGCCGACAAGTCATAGCCCGAACAAAAGGCCGGCCCCGCACCGCGAATGACCGTCACCCGCACGTCCGGGTCCTGGTCGTTCTGTTCCAGCGTGGCCAGCAGTTCGCCGCGCAGCTGGTTGTTCAGCGCATTGCGCTTGTCGGGGCGGTTCAGCGTCAGGCGGC
>JANOAQ010000794.1:0-2431 GCA_031411195.1 Burkholderiaceae bacterium
TGCTGACCCTGGGCAACAGCGACGCCGGCTCCCGCTTCACGGCAGGCCTGCTGGACACCAACAACCAGGCGGTGCGGCCGTTCAGCGGCGGTGATGGCCAGCTCAACCTGACGGGCGGCCTGGTGCAGTGGCAGGGTGTGCAAAGCCTGCAGGGCGTCGGCCAGCTGAGTGTGCAAAGTGCCACCGAGCTGCGCTTGCGCGGGGTGGCATTGGCGGGCATCGACCAGGGCGCACTGCGCACCGGTGCCGATGTCGCGATCACCGCCCCGCAGGTGGCACCGGCTTCCGGTACCCGGTATCTGTTGGCGGCACCGGGCCACAGCGTCACCGTGGGCGGGGGCTATGTTTCGGCAACCGCCCCGCTGTCGGCCGCTGGCACCGTCACCATCCAGGCCCGCACGATTGAACAAGGCGGCGTGTTGCGCGCGCCTTTCGGGCAGATCAGCCTGCAGGCCACCGACCGCCTGGACCTGCTGCCGGGCAGCCTGACCTCGGTTTCGGGGTCGGGGCTGGGCAGCGCCGTGCCCTTCGGCCAGACCACCGGCGCCAGCGACTGGACCATGGGCGCCGGCACCTTGCTGGCCACCTTGCCCGAGAAGCGCATCGAGCTGAAGGTGGCCGATGGCAGCGCGCTGGTGCAGGCCGGCGCCGTGCTCGATCTGGCCGGTGGCGGCCAGTTGATCGCGCATGAATTCGTGCCCGGCCCTGGCGGCTCGCGCGATGTGTTTGCAGGGGGCGCCGACGGCGCCTTTGCCGTGCTGCCCGGGGTGCAGGGCTATGCGCCCTTCGACCGCCAGATCCAGTCGGCCGTCAACGACAAGGGCCAGGGCGTGGGCGTGCGCCTGGGCGACACCATCACTTTCGGCGCGGGCGGCCCGATTCCGGCGGGCACCTATGCCGTGCTGCCGGCGCGTTATGCCATGCTCGACGGCGCCTTCCTCGTCAAACCCCGAGGTGGCAACGTGGCGCAAGGCCATGCACAGGCCCTGGCCGATGGCTCCACCCTGGTGGGTGGGGCGCTGGGCACCTTGAACACTCTGAGCGAAGGGCTGGCCGCCCAGCGCGACAGCGGTTTTGCCGTGCTGCCGTCCACCCTGGCGCGGCGCAGCAGCGAACTGCGCCTGAGCACAGCCGACATTTACTTCCAAAGCGTGGACGGCACGCCTTCGCCCACCCCGCGCGACGCCGGCCGGCTGGCGATCGAAGCCCAACGGCTGAACCTGGCCGGGCAGTTGAATTTCAAGGTGGCCGCGCCCCTGGCCGGGCAGGCCCCGGCCGATGGCGGCGAGCTCGACATCGCCTCGCGGCGCATCCGCATCGACACCCAGGCCTCGGCACCCGTCGAGCTGCTGCTGACCCCCGCGCAGTTGGCCGCCAGCGGTGCCCAGCGCATCGTGATCGGTGCCACCCGCACGGCCACGCCCAACGCCGCCGGGCGCCTGGTGCTGGACGTGCAGGCCGACACGGTGACGGTCGGCGATCAGGTGCGCCTGGCGCCCGCATCCGACCTCACCCTGCTTGCACGCACCTCCTTGCAGGTGGGCTCGGGTGCCCAGATCGGCACCACAGGCAGCCTGGCCGATGGCAGGGCCCTGGGCATGCAGGTGGTGGGCGACGGCGCTTTGCTGCGCTTGTCGGCCGACCCGCTGGCCAGCACCGTGCGGACCGACACCACCCGCACCAGCGGCAGCCTGGTGCTGGGTGCGGCCGCGCGCCTGGAGGGCGCTGCGGTGCTGGCCGAAGCCACCCAGCGCACATCGTTCGCGCCCGACGCAGCGGTCGTGGCCCGCCGCACCACGCTGGGCGCCGCCCGCATCGGCATCGGTGCACCCGAGCCGGGGCAATCCGACAGCGACCTGCTGCTGGTATCGCCCGCGCTGGCCGCCCAGCTGGGCGCCACCCAGGGGCTGACGCTGCGCAGCTTCTCCAGCATCGATTTCTTCGGCAACGCCACCCTGGGCAGCCCGGGCCAGCAGGCCCTGACACTGGACGCCGGCCAGTTGCGCCTGCAATCCCCAGGCGCCGCCGTGCAGGTGCAGGCCGATCAGATCCACCTGGGCAATACCAGCGGCGGCGCGGCCGTTGCAGCCCAGAGCGGCAGCGGCACCTTGCTGCTGCAGGCCGGCAGCAGCCTGTGGCTGGATGGCGGCAACGTGGCCACGTTCGGCGCGGCCGATGTGCGCCTGCAGGCCCGCGACGGCCTGGCCTTGGGCCACGGCGCACGCCTGGACAGCGCGGGCGACCTGAGCCTGGCCGTTGGCCGGCTGGCCGCCGCCACGGGCGCCCAGGCCCTGCTCAACGCCGGTGGCCATCTTGCCGCCGGGGGAGAAGGTCATCACCTCACCATGTTTCCGACCCTCCACATAGGGCGTTTGGCGGGCGAGACGCGGTGGTGTCATCTGCAAATGCAGGTCAATCGCGGCCCCCGTGA
>JANOAQ010000795.1:0-3962 GCA_031411195.1 Burkholderiaceae bacterium
ATCGAGGGCATATGGTGGGTGTGGATGGGCGAGATGCCCACCGGTGTGCCCTTGGGTATCTGAAAGCCGCCCAAGGTGCAATCGCGTGCGGCCTTGCGCGGGATGGACGTGAGCGGCGGGTACAGGCGCAAGGCCTCCTTCATCACCCACTCGGTGCGCTCGCAGGTGGCCAGGTCGGCGTACTGCAGCTGGTCGGTCGGCAGGGCCAGTGCATCGGCGCGCAGCCGTTCTTGCCACTCGGGGTGCCGGGCCAGGCAGTACACCATGGTGGTCAGTGTCGAGGTGGTGGTGTCGTGCGCCGCCATCATCAGGAAGATCATGTGGTTGACGACCTCGTCGTCGCTGAAGCGCTCGCCGTCCTCGCCCCGGGCATGGCAGAGCTGGCTGAACAGGTCGGGCCCCTCGACGGCACGCTTGTCGGCCAGCCGGGCGCGCATCAGGCTGACCAGAAAGTTGCGCGCCCGCACGCCGCGCCACATGCCGAAGGGCGGCACCGGCTTGCGGATCAGGGCCAACGACGCCTCGACGGTGTCGATGAAAGCCTGGTTCATGCGGTCGGCCTCGGGGCCCAGGGTCATGCCCATGAACACCCGCGCCGCGATGTTGAGCGTGAGCGACTTGATCTGCGGAAACATGCGCATGGGCCCGCTCTGCCAGGCACCCATCCCACCGGCGATCACCGTGCCCATGTCGGCCGCATAGCGCTCCATCGCCGAGCGCTTGAACGCGCCCTGCATGATGCGGCGGTGGTGTTTGTGGGCCGGGTCGTCCATGGCCATGATGGCGCCCGGAAACACCGCGTCGATCCAGTAGTACCAGCCGCCCCGGCTGGAAAAATTGCCCTCGCGGTCGTGCAGCACGAACTGGTTGGCCTCGGGGCCCAGCAGGGTCACCGTCTCGAAGAAGGTGCGGCTGCGAACCACGTTGCCGTGCACTTCCAGCGAGCGCGCGTTGTCCAGCGGGTCGCGCAGGAATTTGACGAGGTTGCCCACCAGGGGCCAGCCCTTGACAAGGGGGATGTCGTTGTACGGTACAGCGGCGCTCATGTTGAAGACGATCCCGAAGGCGAAACAGCGCTTCAGTTGACCACGATGCGCACGGTGCGTGCCATTGGTGATGGTGCGCATGGCACAGTGCAGGTCCATGCTCGCCTACCGCCACGCCTTTCACGCCGGCAACCACGCCGATGTGCTCAAGCACGCCATCCTGGTGGCGGTGCTGCGCCACATGAATGCCAAGGACAAGGCCTGGCGCCTGGTCGACACCCATGCCGGTGCGGGCGCGTATGCCCTGCATGCCGAGCAGGCGCAAAAGCATGCCGAATACCGCCAGGGCATCGCCCGCCTGTGGCAGCAGCCCACACTGCCCCCCTTGCTGGCCGACTACCTGGCCCAGGTGAAGGCCTTCAACCCGCATGAAGAACTGGCGGCCTACCCCGGATCACCCCGGTTTGCGCGGGCCTTGATGCGGCCGCAAGACCAGTTGCGACTGTTCGAACTGCACCCCACCGACCACGGTCTGCTGGCCGACACGTTTGCGGGCGACCGCCAGGTGATGGTGAGCAAGGGCGACGGCTTTGCCGGCCTGAAGGGCCAACTGCCACCGCCCAGCCGGCGTGGCGTGCTGCTGATGGACCCCAGCTACGAGATCAAGACCGACTACCCGGCCGTGGTGGCGGCCACCCGAGAAGCCCTGACGCGGTTCGCCGAAGGCGTGGTGATGGTCTGGTACCCGCAGATCGACCTGCGTGAATCGGTGCAACTGCCCCAGCGCCTGAAGGAGGCCGCCGGGCCCCTGGCCAAGAAGGGCTGGCTGCACACCCGCCTGACGGTGGCCGAGCCCAATGACCGGGGCTTCGGCATGTTGGGCAGCGGCCTGTTCATCATCAACCCGCCGCACACCCTCAAGCCGCTGCTGCGCGAGGCGCTGCCGGTGCTGGTCAAGCTCTTGGGCCAATACCCCGGCGCCCACCAGCGCCTGGAACTGTCGGCCGGTGGCTGATGGCGGACCGCCTCAAACGTTGAGGAACTTGCGCATCGCGCGCCCGCTCATCGGGCTGCTGCGCGGCGTCCAGGCCTTGAGCAGGGTGACCACGCGCGCATTCACCGGTGCCAGAACGCCCAGCTTGCCGGCCAGACGCAACACCTCCCCATTGATGGCGTTCACCTCGGTCGGGCTGTTGCGCGCCAGGTCGTCGGCCATGCTGGAGCGGGCCTTCTCGTCGATGCGCAGCATGCGGCGCGCCGCCAGCTTGAACAGCGGCGTGGGCAGGCGCAGCACCCAGGGCAGCCAGCGCGGTGACACCGGCCCCAGCTTCATCGGCTTGATCTTGGCGCGGGCCAGCAGGCCCAGGGCTTCATCAATCAGCGCGGCGGTGCAGGTGCGCAGGTCGTTGTCGAGCAACTGGGCCCGCAGCGGCTGGCCGCTCAGCGCGTTGACGATGTTGTTCAGATTGAGCAGCAACTTGCCCCACTGCACCGGCTTGAGGTCGTCGTACAGGGCCACCGGCAGGCCGGCCGCGTCCATCAGGGGCAGCCAGGCGGGCAGGTCGGGGTGGTCTTGAACCGACAACTGGCCGTCGGAGCCCCGGTGCAGGCAACCGGGGCCGATCTCGGCGACGTTGTAGGGCACCATGCCAGGCAACACGGTCAGGCCCGGCGCGGCCGCCTGCGCCACTTCGGCATTGCTGATGCCGTTCTGCATCGACAGCACCAGGGTGCCTGCGGGCAGTTTGTTGCGCAGCTCGCCGGCAGCAATGGCGGTGGCGCGGCTTTTCACGCACAGCAGCACCAGCCAGGGGCCGTCCAGGCCATCGGGGATCGCCTCGTGCAACCGCAACTCGGCGGCCGGCAATTGCAGGCGGCCACCATCGATGTCGGTCAGCGTCAGGCCATTGGTGCGCAGGGACTCCAGCATGCGCGGGCGGCCGACAAAATGCACTTCGGCCCCGGCGGCCTGCAAGCGGCCGCCGAACCAGCAGCCGATGTTGCCGGCGCCCAGGATCAGGATGCGGCGTTGGGCGTGCGGGGACGTCATGTCAGTGGCGGGCCGGTACGGGCTGGCGGCCATGGAGGCGCTGCGAAAGGGCGGTCAAAGAATTGGGCACGGGCAGGAGTGGATCACAAGTCTGGCGCGGCGGCGGGCGGCTTCTAGAATCGACCCGCAGCCAAGGACAGAAGAATGAGCATCAAGAGCGACAAGTGGATCCGCCGCATGGCCGAGCAGACCGGCATGATCGAGCCCTTCGAGCCCGGCCAGGTGCGGCAATCGGCCGACGGCCAGAAGATCGTCAGCTACGGCACCAGCAGCTACGGCTACGACATCCGCTGCGCGCGCGAGTTCAAGGTCTTCACCAACATCTACTCGACCGTGGTCGACCCGAAGAACTTCGACGAAAAGAGCTTCGTCGACTTCGAGGCCGATGTCTGCGTGATCCCGCCCAACAGCTTTGCCTTGGCCCGCACGGTCGAGTACTTCCGCATCCCGCGCAATGTGTTGACCATCTGCCTGGGCAAGAGCACCTACGCGCGCTGCGGCATCATCGTCAACGTCACGCCCTTCGAGCCCGAGTGGGAAGGCTATGTGACGCTCGAATTCAGCAACACCACGCCGCTGCCGGCCAAGATCTACGCCGGCGAAGGCTGCGCGCAGGTGCTGTTCTTCGAGAGCGACGAGGTCTGCGAGACCAGCTACAAGGATCGCGGTGGCAAATACCAGGGCCAGCGTGGTGTCACCTTGCCCAAGACCTGAACCTGCCTGCTCAGCCGTACCCGGGAGACCGCCATGAAGTGGGAAGACCAGCGCCAGAGCGACAACGTGGAAGACCGGCGCGACGGTGGTGGCGGTGATGCACCGGGTGGCGGCCTGCGCATCGGCGGGCGCGGGGTGGGCCTGGGCACCGTGGCCATCGCCGTGGTCGCGGGCTGGATCTTCGGCATCAACCCGCTGACGGTGCTGGGCCT
>JANOAQ010000796.1:0-1783 GCA_031411195.1 Burkholderiaceae bacterium
GTGGGCTTTGCCCAGGGCAGCACGATCGAGAAGGTGGCCAAGGATTTCCCCAAGCTGCAGTTCGCCATCATCGACTCGGTGGTCAAGCTGCCCAATGTGGAATCGGTGGTGTTCAAGGAGCAGGAAGGCAGCTTTCTGGTCGGCATGATGGCCGCCATCGCCAGCAAGACCGGCAAGGTGGGCTTCGTCGGTGGCATGGACGTGCCCCTGATCCGCAAGTTCCAGTGCGGCTACGAGCAGGGTGCCAAGTACGCCAACCCCAAGGTGGAAGTCACCGCCAACATGACCGGCACCACCGCCAGCGCCTGGAACGACCCCACCCGCGGTGCCGAGCTGGCCAAGGCCCAGTTTGCAAAGGGCGTGGATGTCGTGTTTGCCGCCGCTGGCGGCACGGGCAACGGCGTGTACCAGGCCGCCAAGGATGCCGGCAAGCTGGCCATCGGCGTGGACAGCAACCAGAACCACCTGCAGCCCGGCACCATGCTCACCAGCATGGTCAAGCGGGTGGACGTGGCGGTGTACAACCTGTCCAAGAAGATCAACCCGGGCGTGACCGTGCTGGGCCTGAAGGAAGGCGGCGTGGACTACGCGCTGGACAAGCACAACGAGAAGCTTGTCAGCGCCGACATGAAGAAGAAAGTCGATGCCGCCAAGGCCGACATCATTGCCGGCAAGATCAAGGTGGCCGATTACTCGGCAGACCAGTCCTGCAAATACTGATGCAAGCGCCCGCCGTCCTGATGGACGGCATCAGCAAACGCTTTGGCGCGGTGCAGGCCAACAGGGATGTGACGTTGCGTGTGGCGCCGGGCACGGCCCATGGCATCGTGGGTGAAAACGGCGCGGGCAAAAGCACGCTGATGTCCATCCTCTACGGCTTCTACCAGGCCGACAGCGGGCAGATCAGCATCGACGGCCAGGCCGTGGCCATCCCCGGCTCGCGCGAGGCCATTGCACTGGGCATCGGCATGGTGCACCAGCACTTCATGCTGGTCGAGCCGCTCTCGGCGCTGGACAACATCATGCTGGGCGCCGAGCCGGATTGGCGTTTGGGGCCGGCCCGTGCCCAGGTGCGCCAGCGGCTCGATGCGTTGATGGCCGACACCGGCCTGCAGGTGCGCCTTGACGAGGCGGTGGAAAACCTGCCCGTGGGTGAGCGCCAGCGCCTGGAGATCCTGAAGGCGCTGTTTCGCGGCGCGCGCATCCTGATCCTGGACGAGCCCACTGCCGTGCTCACGCCGCAGGAGACGGCGCTGCTCTTCGTCACCCTGCGCCGCCTGCGCGATGCGGGCACCACCCTGCTGCTGATCACCCACAAGCTCAAGGAGATCATGGCGCTGTGCGATGCGGTGACGGTGATGCGCCAGGGCGCGGTGGTGTTCGACGGGCCGATCGCCGATTGCAGCCTGGACCAATTGGCCGAGGCCATGGTGGGCCGGCGCGTGCACATCGGCCGCGATGCCACTGGGCGTGCCGCCACGCCCGGCGCCACGCTGCTGTCGGCCCAGGGCCTGCGGTGGCGCGATGCGATGGGCATCCCCCGCTTGAACGACGTGTCGCTGGCCCTGCGCGCCGGTGAGATCGTGGGCATCGCCGGCGTGTCGGGCAATGGCCAGAGCGAACTGCTGGCCATGCTCTCGGGCATGGCCGCGCCGCAGGCCGGCACGCTCACCCTGGGCACGCAATCCTTCGGTGTCGGCCACTGGCTCGACCCGGCCACCGCACGCCGCGCCGGCCTGGCGCATGTGCCCGAAGACCGCCACCGCTGCGGCATGGTGCTGCC
>JANOAQ010000797.1:0-3747 GCA_031411195.1 Burkholderiaceae bacterium
GCATCAGTGGGTCGTCCTTGGTGTGCGCCACCAGCACAGGGCAGCGCACCTGGGGCGCCAGATCGGAGATGTCGATCTCGAAGCAGTTGCCCAGGAAGCGTGCGGCATTCAAGCCCGAGATGGTGTTGCGCTGCACGGCATCGAAAGCACGCTGCTGCTCGGCGGTGGCATCGCGGAACATCCGGTGCACGAAGACCTGGCGGAACGATGGGTCGTCGGCACCCCAGCCGATCTCGGCCGCCTTCAACAGGCCCTGGGCGCGCTCTAGCACCTGGGGCGACTGGTCACGCACCAGCAACCCGCGCACAAATCCGCCATAGAGAACCAGCTGACTCACCCGCTCGGGGTGGCGCACGGCGTAGGCGACCGCCACCGCCGCACCTTGGGAGATGCCCAGCAGCGGCACCCGCTCGAGCTGCATGGCGTCGATCACCGCCTCCAGGTCCTCGACCCAGGCGTCCAGGGACATGCGATCGATGTCCCGGTCGGAAAAGCCGCAGCCGCGCGCGTCGTAGCGCACATAGCCGTAGTCGCGGCTCAGCTCCTTGATCCAGTGGCCGTTGACCACGCTGGTCAAGTCCCGCTCGACATCGGTAAGCCAGTTGAAGATGCGCACCAGCGGCGGGCCGCTGCCCGTGGAGGCGATCGCCAGGCGCACGCCATCGCGGCTGGTGCAAAAGCGGATGTCCTGTTTGAGGCTCATGGCAACCCAATGCTCGGTAGATCGGCTGCATGAACCATGCTGCACGGTATCACCGGTCATGGCGCGCACAGCCGGCGCGAACGGGGGGGTTATCCCTGCGGCCGGCCCAGTGCGGCCGGTGGCCGCGACCCAGCCCGCGGCTCCGGTCTAGCGGCCCAGCGGCGGCTCGGTGGTAACCACGCGCCGGATGTCCGACCGCGGGACGAAGCCGATCAGCTGCGCCTGCGCCCCGGCCACCGGCAGGCCGGTGTCCAGCAGCAGGCCGACCATGTCGCTGCAGGCCTCATCCTCAAGCGACGCAGGTTGTGCGTGCCATTTGGGATGGTTGGACGCGAACGGCCAGTGTCTCCCGGGGATGTGAACTCGGACGGTCTCAATCCATGCAGCGCGTCGCAGCCGCAGTCACGGGAGCCCACCTGTGGATGCCAACTTCATGAAAGCTACCCTATGTTGGCCACAACTTGGCCAACGACCGCACGTGAATTGCCAGGTGAGATGCCAGGAAGCTGTCTGTCGCCACCGGCGGCTGATGGCCGACAGCGTCATTGCCCGGCGATGCCACAAAGCTGACGCTGAACTCTTGTTGCCGTCGCGGTGGTGGATTTAACAGCACCGTTGAAGCCAGAGGGGGTCGGGATGGCCAGGGGGCAACACCTCGCGGATGGCCATGTCAGCACAAACACCGTCGACAGCAACGGCACGATGGTGAACCCATGCCGTCGGATCACCGACACTTGTGCCATTGGCCTGTGAACCAGCGGCCGAGGACGCCACGACCGAGAGCACCGACATGACTGCACCGCGCCCGACCAGCCCACGCATCCAGCCGATCAACCTCGATGACGTCAAGGATCCTGAACTCGCCGAGACGCTGGCCGGTGCGTTGACGCTCGACGGGCGTCCGTTGAATATCTTCGGGGTGCTTGGTCACCATCCGAAGCTCCTCAAGCGGTTCAACCTGATGGGCGGTTTCATCCTTAACAAGGGGCTGCTGCCCGAACGTGAACGCGAGATCGTGATCCTGCGGATCGGCTGGAACGCCAAAGCCGTCTACGAGTTTGGACAGCACACCGTCATCGGGTTGCGATGCGGACTGACCGGCGACGAGATCGCTGCATTGACCAAGGCACCCGACACCCTTGACTGGAGTGCCGACGACCTCGCCCTGATCGCAATGGCCGACGAACTGGCGGCCGACGACTGCGTCACCGACGCGACCTGGGCGGCGCTGGCTGCGCGGTGGGACGACGCCGAACTCGTCGAACTGCTCGTCGTCGCCGGTTTCTACCGACTCGTGTCGGGCTTTCTCAACAGCGCCGGTGTACAGCTCGACCCCGGCGTCCCCGGCTTCCCTACCGCCTGACGCGTCTCGGTCCCGCATCCACCGGGTTTGTGTGACAGCTCCATTGGGGCGAACCATCAGAAGCTTCCCGCAACTTCACCGGTTCACCACCAGCGGGAGCAGTCCTTGGCCTGGCATCGTCGCGAAGCGGCTGAACTGCTTGCGGATCCTGCCCCCAACGTAGATCAGGTTACGGGGCACTGCTGCCAGCCGTCCGGGAGGTCGACCAAGGTCAGGTTTTGGCGCCCTCCGCCCACCGCCATCCGCAGGCCAAAGCCGAACGGCTGCAGACAGTCTTGACCTGCACGCCGAGCTACCGGCCGCCATGGGCCGTCCGCTCCTCTTCCCTACCTCACCCGCGCCGCCTCAAACGCCGCCAGCCGGATCGCAAAGCGGCTTTCCCCTGAGACACCTACCGCCATCGCTTCTTCGGGCTGCGGCAACGTCTCGAAGAAGTGGCACGCCACGCGGTGGCCCGGCGCTGCCTCGCGCAACACCGGCTCTTCGGCCCGGCAGCGGTCTTGCGCATGCACGCAGCGGGTGTGAAAGCGGCAACCCGACGGTGGGTTCATCGCACTGGGCACATCGCCGGGCAGCAGGATGCGCTGGCGCTGCAGGCCCGGCTGCGGGCGCGGGATGGCCGACATCAAGGCCTGGGTGTACGGGTGCAGCGGCCGCGCAAAGAGCGTGGGCTTGCCGGCGATCTCGACCAGCTTGCCCAGGTACATCACTGCCACCCGGTCGGCAATGTGCTTGACCACCGCCAGGTCGTGGGCGATGAACAGGTAGGACAGGCCGAAGCGCTTCTGCAGATCCTGCAGCAGGTTGACCACCTGGGCCTGGATCGACACATCCAGCGCCGACACCGCCTCGTCGCAGACGATCAGGTCGGGTTGCACCGCCAGGGCCCGCGCAATGCCCACCCGCTGGCGCTGGCCGCCCGAAAACTGGTGGGGATAACGCCGTGCGTGCTCGGGCGCCAGGCCCACCACCTGCAGCAGTTCACGCACGCGTTCGTCGCGCTCGCTGGCGTTGCCGATGCCATGCACGGCCATCGGTTCGGCCAGGATGTCGCCGATGGTCATGCGCGGGTTCAGTGACGCATACGGGTCTTGAAAGATGATCTGCAGGTGGCGGCGCATCAAGCGCATCTGCTCGTCGGGCAGGTGGGCGATCTCCTGGCCCTTGAACTGCACCGAGCCCCCGGTGGGCGCCATCAAGCGCAGGATGAGCCGGCCGGTGGTCGACTTGCCGCAGCCCGACTCACCCACCAGCGCCAGGGTCTCGCCACGGGCGATGTCGAAGCTGACATCGTCCACCGCCCGCACCTGCCCCACGGTGCGGCTGAACACCACGCCGCGCGTCACCGGAAAGTGCTTGACCAGGCCGCGCACGCTCAGCACAGGCTCGGGGGTGCTCATCGGGTGACCTCGCTGACCGGTTGAGCGCCCGGCTGAGCGGCGTCATGGCTCAATTCAACCGGCGCCTTCCAGCAGGCGGCCAGGTGGCCGGGCCCCAGTTCGCGCAGCGGGGGCTCGTCAACGCGGCAGCGGGCGTCGGCAAACGGGCAGCGCGGTGCAAAGCGGCAGCCCACCGGCTGGCTGGCGGGGCTGGGCACGCTGCCTTCGATGGTGGCCAGGCGTTCACGCTGCACGTCCAGCCGGGGGATCGAACCCAGCAGGCCGATGGTGTAGGGGTGCTG
>JANOAQ010000798.1:0-7939 GCA_031411195.1 Burkholderiaceae bacterium
TGCTCTCGCGTGTGTTCGACAAGCCGCTGGCCATCATGTCGACCAGTTCCTACCGGGCCGACGCGGGCACCATCCAGGGCCGCCTTGATCTGGCCAAGTACATCACCATGCCCAAGGGCGAACTCGCCGGGCGTGTATTGCTGGTGGACGACCTGTCGGACTCGGGCGTCACGCTCAAGGCCGTCGTCGAGCGCTTGCGTGGCGTGCCTGCCATCACCGACTTGCGCAGCGCGGTGCTGTGGGTGAAGGGCGTATCGAGCTACATGCCTGAGTACTACGTGGAGATGCTGCCCAGCAGCCCGTGGATCCACCAGCCGTTCGAAGAGTACGACAACCTGCCGCCAGAAGCCCTGGCGAAGAAGTTTTCCGTTTGATCGAAGCGGCCGTAATTTCAGCGGTGAAAGCCACGGCGCGGCCAATTGCTGCGCACGGCATTCGAGCCCCAAAGACAAAAGGCCAGCACGTTGGTGCTGGCCTTTATCATTTTGGTGCCCAGAAGAGGACTCGAACCTCCACGCCGCTAAGCGCTAGTACCTGAAACTAGTGCGTCTACCAATTCCGCCATCTGGGCAGGTACAGAAGCTAGGAGTATAGCATCATAAAGAACAAGACAACAAACCAACCGGCCAGCGGCGCCAGCCAGTTGAGCGACATCGAGGGCACTGTGCTGGGGCATCGTGATGGCCACGGATTCGTTCGGCGCGATGACGGCGAGCCCGATGTCTACCTCAGTGCGCAAGAGATGCGCAGCGTGCTTCACCACGACCGCATCCGGTTGCGCGTGGTCCGTACGGACCGCAAGGGCCGGCCCGAGGGCCAGGTGATCGACATCGTCGAGCGGCGCAAGTCGCCCATCATCGGCCGCCTGCTGCACGAGAACGGCGCTTGGCTGGTGGCCCCTGAAGATCGGCGTTATGGGCAGGACATCCTCATCCCCAAGAACGCCACGGCCAATGCCGCGGTGGGGCAGGTGGTGGCGATCGAGCTGACCGAACTGCCGTCGATGTACTCGCAGCCGGTGGGCCGCATCACCGAGGTGCTGGGCGAGATCGACGACCCCGGCATGGAGATCGAGATCGCGGTGCGCAAGTACGAGGTGCCGCACCAGTTTTCGGCCGAAACCCTGGCGCAGGCTGCTGCGCTGCCCGACAAGGTGCGCCCGGTGGACAAGCGCAACCGCATCGACCTCAGCGACGTTCCCCTGGTCACCATCGACGGCGAAGACGCCCGCGACTTCGACGATGCGGTGTACTGCGAGCCGCTGAAGACGGGCCGCGGCAAGACGGCCTTCGAAGGTTGGCGCCTGATCGTGGCCATCGCCGACGTGAGCCACTACGTGAAAGCCGGCGAGCCCTTGGACGACGACGCCTATGAGCGCGCCACGTCGGTGTACTTTCCACGCCGCGTGATTCCGATGCTGCCCGAGAAGATCAGCAACGGTCTGTGCTCGCTCAACCCGCATGAAGACCGCCTGAGCATGGTGTGCGACATGTTGGTGGGCAGCGACGGCGAGATCACCGCCTACCAGTTCTACCCGGCGGTGATCCTCTCGCATGCCCGGCTGACCTACACCGAAGTGGCCACCATCCTGGGCAACACCCGCGGGGCCGAGGCGCAGCGCCGGGCCGATCTGGTGCCGCACCTGATCCACCTGCACGAGGTGTACCGTGCGTTGCTCAAGCGGAGAAGCCACCGCGGCGCGATCGACTTTGAAAGCACCGAGACGCAGATCGTCTGCGACGACAACGGCCGCATCGAGAAGATCGTGCCGCGCACCCGCACCGAGGCGCACCGGCTGATCGAAGAAGCCATGCTGGCGGCCAATGTGTGTGCGGCCGAGTTCATCGAGTCGCACAAGCACCCGGCGCTGTTCCGTGTGCACGAAGGTCCCACACCCGAAAAGCGTGTCACCCTGCAAAATTACCTGCGCACGCTGGGCGTGAACGTCACGCTCAGCGACGACCCCAAGCCGAACGAATTGCAGGCCATCGCCCAAGCCACCAAAGATCGACCCGATGCGGCGCAGATCTCGGCGATGCTGCTTCGCTCGATGCAGCAGGCCATCTACACCCCATCGAACGCGGGCCACTTCGGCTTGGCCTATGCGGCCTATGCCCACTTCACGAGCCCGATCCGTCGCTACCCCGATCTGCTGGTACACCGGGTGATCAAGGCCTTGCTGCTGGGCAAACGCTACCCGTTGGGCGGTGGGGCCATCGAAGCCACGGCCGACTCGGCGCCGGCTGCCAAGACCTTGCGCAGGGGTGCCAAGGCGCCCAAGCCGACAAGCAACCCTCAGGACGCCAAACTGTGGGATGCCGCAGGGGCGCATTGCAGCGCGAATGAGCGACGTGCCGACGAGGCCTCACGCGATGTGGAGGCCTGGCTCAAGTGCCGCTTCATGCGCGACCACCTGGGCGAGGAATACGCCGGCACGGTGAACGCGGCCACCAGCTTCGGCCTGTTCGTCACGCTCGACGAGCTGTACGTCGAGGGCCTGGTGCACATCACCGAGCTGGGCGGTGAGTACTTCCGCTACGACGAAGTGCGCCAGGAGCTGCGCGGTGAGCGCAGCGGCATCAAGTACGCCGTGGGATCGCGCGTGCGGGTGCAGGTGAGCCGGGTGGATCTGGACGGCCGCAAGATCGACTTCCGCCTGGTGCGTGAAGGTGAAACCGATGCCCTGGTGCCGCGCAGCCGGCCGGTGCAGGGCAAGGCGGGCGCGTCGCCGTCGGCCGAACTGAATGAGGTCAAGCAGCGTGACCGCGCCACCAAGGCTGCCCGCGGCAAGGTGGTGGCCGCACGCGGTGCGCCGGTGGGCAAGAAGGCGCGTGGCGGCGGCAAGCCAGTCAAACGCAACGTGCGCTGACGAAACCATTCGGTATGCGGCGCTGATATCGATCAGCACGCGAGGCTGAGTCGCTTCAGCCCGAAGCGGCCTGGCCTGCGGTCAGGGCCTCGATCAGATCGCCCGCGCGCAGCGGGCGGTCCTGCGGGCCGTGATCCGCTGCCCAGCCGTGCAACCACACGCTGGTGCAGGCGGCCTCGAAGGCCTGCGTCGCGCCACCCTTGGCCCACACGCCGCCAAGCCAGCCGGCCAGCACGTCACCCGTGCCCCCGGTGCCCAGGCGCGCGCTGCCGGTGGGGTTGATGGACGACGTCTGGCCGGGCGCTGCCACCACGGTGCCCGAACCTTTGAGCACCACCACGGCGTGCAGCCCCTCGGCCAGCGCCTGGGCGCTGGCGATGCGGTCGTCCTGCACCTGCGCCGTGCTGCAGCCCAGCAGGCGTGCGGCCTCCAGCGGGTGGGGCGTCAGCACCGTGGGGCGGCCACGCGTGGCGCGGGCACGCAGGGCCACCTGCAGGCCGGCGTCGGCGGCCACGGCGTTCAAGGCATCGGCATCCAACACCAG
Organism: Burkholderiaceae bacterium; assembly: GCA_031411195.1. GTDB lineage: Bacteria > Pseudomonadota > Gammaproteobacteria > Burkholderiales > Burkholderiaceae_C > Pseudaquabacterium. The sequence continues at coordinate 3,414 of JANOAQ010000798.1, forward strand.
TTGCGCGGCGTGGTGCAGCACCGTCGGCAGCACCTCGCGCACGGCGCTGCCGCCACCACAGCCGCACACCACGGTGGTGCGCTGCAGCAGGTCGATGGCCATGGCCTGGTCCTGCGTGCGTGTCATCAGCTCGGGGCGTTGCGGGTCGGGCTCGATCGACCCATCCAGGCGCGCCAGGTAAACGCGGCCGGCACCGGCCGCCAGCGCGGCGCGGGCGGCCAGCAGGGCGGCGCCGGCCATGCCCGGTGCGCCACCGAGTACCAGCACATCGCCGAAGCTGCCTTTGTGTTGGGCATGGTTGCGAGCTGCGGTTGGTGGTGGGCCGCTGAGCCAGGCCGACGTCGGCACGCCACCGTCCGGGTCGATACCCAAGCCATCCAGCCAGATGCGGCCGGCGTGATCGCGCCCCAGGTGGGTGAACAGGCCGGGCTTGAGCGTGAGCAGGGCCAATGTGTGCCGGGCGCGCACCGCCGCATCGCCCAGCAGACGGCCGGTATCACCGCACAGGCCGGTGGGCAGGTCAATTGCCAGCACCGGTGCGTCCGCCGAATTGAGGCGGCGCACCGCCTCGCCCAACGCGCCCTCGGGCGGGCGCCGCTGGCCCAGGCCCAGCAAGGCGTCGATGGCCAGGTCGGCTTGCCAAGCAGGGCTGCTGATGTCCGTCAGCCCGGCTTCGATCACCACGCCGGCTTGTTGCGACTGCGCCAGTACCCACCGCGCATCGGCGGGCAGGCCTGCGGCATTGCCCAGCAGGCTGACCCGAACCTGCCAACCCGCGCGGTGCAGGTGGGTGGCGGCCACCAGCCCGTCACCCCCGTTGTTGCCCGGCCCGCAGGCCACCCACAGCCTCCGGGTCTGCGGCGCGACCGCCAGCGCCAGGCGCGCCACCGCCAGGCCGGCGCGGGCCATCATGGCATGGGGTGGTGCCACTGCCAGCGCAGTTTGTTCAATGACGCGGCTGGCGGCGGTATTGAACAACGGCCAGGTCCGTGTCGACGGCAGTACCGGCTGGGGGCCATTGGCGGGGCAGGGGATGGGCATGGCAGGCCGGCTCCAGGGTTCGCCACATTGGAGGCGCGCGTGCATTGTGCTTTACTGAAATCTTGCCAGCGCCACAGCGGTGCGTGGCTTTTTCTGCCGGAGATTCCATCCCATGTTCAAGCGTTTTGTCGTGGCCGCCGCCGCCCTGGTGCTGGCCGCCGGGGCCGCCCAGGCCCAGCAGTTTTTTCGCATCGGCACCGGTGGCACGGCCGGTACCTATTACCCCGTGGGCGGCATGATCGCCAATGCGGTGTCGCAGCCGGGCAAGGTGGTCGTCACCGCCCAGGCCAGCAACGGCTCGCTGGCCAATGTCACCGGCATTGCGGGCGGCGCCATCGAATCGGGTTTCAGCCAGGCCGACGTGGCCAGCTGGGCCTTCACCGGCAAGGGTGCGTTCGAGGGCAAACCCGCCATCACAGGCCTGCGGCTGATCGCCAACCTGTATCCTGAAAGCGTGCACATCGTGGTGCGCAAGGGCTCTGGCATCAAGACCGTGGCCGATCTCAAGGGCAAGCGGGTGGCGCTGGATGAACCAGGCTCGGGCACGCTGATCAACGCACGCACCATCCTGGCGGCCTACGGCATCAAGGAAAGCGACATCAAGCCCGAGTACATCAAGCCCAACCAGGCAGGTGACAAGCTCAAGGATGGCGCGCTCGATGCCTTCTTCTTCACGGGTGGTTCGCCCGCAGGCGCGATTGCCGAGCTGGCCACGGCCGGTGCCGGCATCGAGTTGCTGCCCATCGACGGCCCGCAGGCAGACGCCATCCGCAAAAGCGACGGCTTCTTCACGCCCGACCTGATTGCCGATGGCACCTACAAGGGCGTGGCGGCCGTCAAGACGCTGGCCGTCGGTGCGCAATGGGTCACCAACGACAAGGCCGATGCCAACACGGTCTACGAGATCACCAAGGCGCTGTTTGGCGAAGCCGGCCAGAAGGCGATGGGCGCTGGCCACGCCAAGGGCAAGTTCATCACCAAGGAAAACGCAGTCAAGGGCGCCGGCATCCCCTTCCACCCGGGTGCCGAGAAGTTCTACAAGGAAGCTGGCCTGATCAAGTGATGCTGATCTTGAGTGAGGTGCGTTGCCTGTCGAGGACTGGGTCGAAGCCTGCAGGCGGGCCGAGCGCCGGGCCGCTCCCAAGCCGGCCCGCCATCCCCTCGGGGGATCGGGCGACGTACCCGTCGGACGAGGGGCTGGCGTGACCACCGCCTTGCCCGACGACAAGCACCTGGCCGAACTGGAGCAGAAGTTCGACCCCGAGATGCGCTTTCGGCCACTGGCGCCGCCGGCCATCACCGTGGTGGGCGCGCTGCTGATTGCGCTGTCGCTCTTTCACTACTACACGGCCGGCTTCGGCCTGTTGCAAGAGGTGACCCATCGGGGCGTGCACCTGGCCCTCGTGCTGGGGCTGATATTTCTGGTGTTTCCGCACCGCGCGGCGTTGCTGGGGGTGGCGCCGCGCCACCGCCTGGCGGCGCCGGGTGGTGTGCCCTGGTTCGACTGGCTGCTGGCCGCAGCCATCGCAGTGTCGGTGCTCTACATCCCGTGGATCTTTGACGACCTGGCCTTTCGCGTAGGCAACCCCGGGCCGCTGGATGTGGCCATGGGCACCATCCTGATCGTGGCGCTGCTGGAGGCCACGCGCCGCAGCATGGGCTGGCCGCTGCCCATCATCGCGATCAGCTTCATGGCCTATGCGATGGCCGGGCCGGTGTTTCCCGGCCTGCTCAAGCATGCCGGGGCCAGTTGGAGCCAATTGGTCAATCACCAATACCTCACCAGCCAGGGCGTTTACGGCGTGGCGGTGGGCGTTGTGGCCACCTATGTCTTTCACTTCGTGCTTTTCGGCGTGATGGCCACGCGCATCGGGCTGGGGCAGTTGTTTCTCGACATCGCCAGCACGGTTGCCGGGCGCTATGCCGGCGGGCCGGCCAAGGTCAGCGTGTTCGGCTCGGCCATGTTCGGCATGTTGTCGGGCTCGTCGGTGGCCAATGCGGTGACGGTGGGTTCGCTCACCATCCCGGCCATGATCCGTGTGGGCTACCGGCGCGAGTTTGCCGGCGCGGTCGAGGCTGCATCGTCCACCGGCGGGCAGATCACGCCGCCGGTGCTGGGTGCGGCGGCATTCCTGATGATCGAGTTTCTGGCCGTGCCGTACCAGACCATCATCATCGCGGCCACCATCCCGGCCTTCATGCACTTCTTCGGTGTGTTCATGCAGGTGCATTTCGAGGCCAAGCGCTTCGGCCTGCGTGGGTTGACCGAGGAAGAAATGCCCAAGCTGCGCCAGTCGCTGCGCGAGCGCTGGCCCACCCTGATCCCGCTGGTGCTGTTGATCTTCATTCTGGTCAGCGGGCGCACGCCCTACCTGGCGGCCTTCTGCGGCATCACGTCCTGCGTCATCGTGGGCCTGACCACGCGCAACAGCGGCAACACAGCGGCGCATTGGGCGGTCATGGCGCTGCTGCATGGCGTGCTGGGCGTCATCGTTTTCGCCGGCCTGCAGGATGAAATGGCCAAGGTGGGGGTGTTCGCCGTGGGCGTGGTGATCGCCGTGGTGGCCATTCGCGCGCTGCGCCTGCAGGGCCGCATCGCGCCGCTCGTGCTGGTCGAAGCCTTCGAAACCGGGGCCAAGTACGCCCTGGCCGTGGGCGCCGCTGCGGCCACCGTGGGCCTGGTGATCGGCGTGGTCACGCTCACCGGCGTGGGCTTCAAGCTCAGCACCATCATCACCGGCGCCGCCCAGTCCATGGCCGGCGGGGTGGGCTCGTTCATTCCGGCCGCGCTGGTCGACCCCAAGACCCTGGCATTGGCCGTGGCCCTGGTGATGACCGGACTGGTCTGCATCCTGCTGGGCTGCGGCATCCCCACCACCGCCAACTACATCATCATGGTGACGGTGGCCGCGCCCACACTGGTGCTGATGGGCGTGGAGCCGCTGGTGGCGCACTTCTTCGTCTTTTACTACGGGGTGCTGGCCGACATCACGCCGCCGGTGGCGCTGGCGGCCTACGCGGCCGCCGGCATGGCCGGCAGCGACCCGTTCAAGACCGGCAACATGGCCTTCCGCCTCGGTCTGGCCAAGGCCCTGGTGCCCTTTGTTTTCGTGTTTTCGCCGTCACTGCTTCTGGTGGCCAAGGGCTTCACCTGGTACGACTTCACCATCACCTTCATCGGCTGCATCGTGGGCATCGTGCTGCTGGCGGCGGCGCTGTCGAAGTACCTGCTGGTCGAGATGAAGCGCTGGGAGCAGGCGCTGTGCGGCCTGGGCGCCGTGCTGCTGGTGGCGCCGGGCTTGCTCAGTGGCCTGGTGGGCCTGGGCGTGGCCACGCCGGTGCTGCTGAGGCAGTTGGCCGCGTGGAAGCTGGCTGCGGCCGCACGCGGCCCGGTGCCCACCTGACTGGCCGGGCTACCTGCCAGGCAAGCCGCCCGACAAGCGGCTGATATCGAGCCCGGCCACGTTGATGGCCGGCGCACGGCC
>JANOAQ010000799.1:0-3787 GCA_031411195.1 Burkholderiaceae bacterium
TGGATCTTCACGTTGTCGCCGATCGACACGTCGTTGCCCACGTACACGTTCTGCCCAAACGAGCAGCGCTGGCCGATGCGGGCGCCGCCGCTGATGTGCACGAAGTGCCAGACGCGGCAGTCGGCGCCGAGCTGCGCGCCCTGGTCGACGATGGCCGTCGGGTGGATGCTGGTCGCCATGTGCCGTGCTCGCCGTCAGTATTCGAGGGGCAGGTTGATGCGCCGGCCATCGCGCGACGACAGGTACATCGCGATCAGCAGCTCCAGCGATTTCAGGCCCTCGCGGCCGTCGGTCTCGGGCTGGGCATCACCCCGCAGCGTGTTGATGACGTTGTCGTAGTACAGCGGGTGGCCGAAGCCGTAGACCGACGTGGTCTGGTAGCTGGCATCGCCGATGAGGCTGTCCATCTCGTGCGGCGCGTCGAAAGTCCAGTGCTGGATCTCATTGACGGCCACCCCACCGACGCGCACGGAACCCTTCTCACCCAGGATGGTGATCGAGCCTTCGAGGTTCTTCGGATAGGTCAGCATCGTCACGTTGACGCTGCCCATGGCGCCGTTGCGCCACTTCAGGGCGGCCACGCCGGTGTCCTCGACCTCGATGCTGCGCGCCAGCGTGCCGGTGTAGGCCATCACGCTCTCCACCGGACCGCAGATCCAGTCGAGCAGGTCGACGTAGTGGCTGGCCTGGTTCATGAAGGCACCGCCGTCGAACTCCCAGGTGCCGCGCCAGGCCGCGCTGTCGTAGTACGACTGCGGCCGCGTCCAGAACACGTTGACGTTGACCATGTAGATGCGGCCGAAGCGCCCGCTGTCGACCGCCTGCTTGAGCAGCTGCAGCGTGCGGTTGCGCCGATTCTGCTTGACAACGAACAGCCGCACGCCGGCCTCGTCGCAGGCACGGACCATCGCCAGGCCATCGGTCCAGCGGGTGGCCATGGGCTTCTCGGTCATGACGTCGAAACCGGCGCGCGCCGCCTCCGCGGCCTGAGCAGGGTGCAGGCCACTTGGGGTGGTGAGCACCACGCAGTCGGCCTCGGTGGCCGCAAGCATGGCGCTGAAGTTGCTGTGGCCGCGTGCGCCGGTCTTGGTCACCGCAGCGGCCAGGGCTTGCGGGTCGACGTCGCAGACGTCGGTCAATTCGCAGCGGTCGCCATGCTGGGCAACGGCCTCGAAGTGGTTGTTGGCGATGCGGCCGCAACCCACGAGTGCAAAACGAACCTTGCGGTCGTGGATGGAAGGGCGATGGACGAGCATGGCGGGGTCTCAGCGGATGGACAGGGGGTGCTGCAAGGCACCTGCGCCCGGCAAGATGCCTTTTCAGGGCCCCACGCGGCGGAAGGCTGCCCTCAGAACAGAACCCGGCACGGGCGCAAAGAACGGTGCATTCTAGTGGAGCCCCGCGCAGGGGCGGAGGTGGGCCGATGTCCCGCCAGGGCACGCCGCCAAGGCTCCTACAATTTGCGGTTTTCCCCCAGCCAGTGCACCCGCGCTGTGCCAAAGCCGCCCCATGAGCCACGACCACCCGATCCCGCACGCTGAAAGTATCGACGACAACAAGCTGGTGACCGAACGGCGCGAAAAACTGGCCGGCCTGCGGGCCCAAGCCCGGGCCTCGGGCAGCGCCGTCTTCCCCAATGATTTCAAGCCCCGCCACCACGCGGCCGATCTGCAGGCGCAGTACGGCGCGCTGGAGAACGAGGCGCTGGAGCCGCAAGGCATCCAAGTGGCGCTGGCCGGCCGCATGATGCTCAAGCGCGTCATGGGCAAGGCCAGCTTTGCCACACTGCAGGACGGCAGCTTCGGCCCGAAGGGCAGCGAGCACCAGGGCCGCATCCAGCTGTTCATCAGCCGTGATGCGCTGGGCGAAGCCGCCTACGACGCCTTCAAGCACAGCGACCTGGGTGACATCCTGGGGGCTGAGGGTGTGCTGTTCAAGACCCGTACCGGCGAGTTGTCGGTCAAGGTGAGCACGCTGCGCCTGTTGACCAAGAGCCTGCGCCCGCTGCCCGACAAGTTTCACGGCATGGCCGACCAGGAGCAGAAGTACCGCCAGCGCTACGTCGACCTGATCGCCGACGAGGCCACGCGCGTGCGCTTCGTGGCGCGCAGCAAGGCGGTGTCGTCGATCCGCAGCTTCATGGTCGAGCACGCGTTTCTCGAAGTGGAAACGCCCATGCTGCACCCCATCCCTGGGGGCGCCAACGCCAAGCCCTTCATCACCCACCACAACGCGCTGGACCAGCAGATGTTCTTGCGCATCGCGCCCGAGCTGTACCTGAAGCGCCTGCTGGTGGGCGGCTTCGAGCGGGTGTTCGAGATCAACCGCAACTTCCGCAACGAAGGCATCAGCGTTCGGCACAACCCCGAGTTCACGATGATGGAGTTCTACGCGGCCTACTGGAATCACCACGACCTGATGGACTTCACCGAATCGCTGCTGCGCCATGCGGCCATCGCCGCCACCGGCTCGGCCGCCGTCACCTACGCCGGCAAGCCCGTGGCGCTGGACCAGCCCTTCACCCGCCTGTCGGTCAAACAGTCGCTGGTGGTGCATGCCGGGTTGACCGAGGCCGAGGCCGGTGACGCCCAACTGCTGCACGCCAAGCTGCAGGCGCTTGGCCAGGAGCCACCTTCGCACTGGGGCCTGGCGCAACTGCAGTTCGGCCTGTTCGAGGCGGCGGTCGAAGAAAAGCTGTGGCAGCCCACCTTCATCATCGACTACCCGGTGGAAGTGAGCCCGCTGGCCCGCGCCAGCGATGCAAACCCGGCCATCACCGAGCGCTTCGAGCTCTTCATCACCGGGCGCGAGTTCGGCAATGGTTTCAGTGAGCTGAACGACGCCGAAGACCAAGCCGCGCGCTTCCAGTCACAGGTGGCCAACAAGGACGCCGGCGACGAAGAGGCGATGTACTACGACGCCGATTTCATCCGCGCGCTCGAATACGGCATGCCCCCGGCCGGCGGCTGCGGCATCGGCATCGACCGGCTGATGATGCTGATCACCGACAGCCCCAGCATCCGCGATGTGATCCTGTTCCCGGCGCTGAGGCGCGAGGCCTGAAGCCGCGCCAGGGCCTTGCCACCGGACTTGCCATGAGCCAACGTCTGAACGCATTGCCCGACATCCACACCGCCTGCTGGCAGCAGCTGGTGGCCTGCGCGCAGGACAAGGCGCATGCCTGGCGGGTGATGGCCCTGGCCAGCAGCGCGCCGGGCGGGCTGGCCGATGTGCGCAGCATCGTGGTGCGCGAGGTGAACCCGGCCACGCGCACGCTGTTGTTCTTCACCGACGCACGGTCGCCCAAGGCGGCACAGTTGGTGGCACAGCCCGCAGCAACCCTGCTGGCCTGGAGCGCCACCTTGGGCTGGCAGCTGCGCCTGCAGGTGCTGGCCGAAGTGCAGACCAGCGGGTTGGCGGTTTCCTCACGCTGGGCCCGGCTGAAGATGAGCCCGGCAGCGCACGACTACCTGTCGCCACTGCCACCGGGCACGCCGGTGGACCACCCGGTGCCCGAGCGCGGCACGCGCGCGCACTTTGCCGTGGTGCAGCTCACTGTTCAGGGCATCGACTGGCTGGAGCTGCATGCCGAAGGCCACCGCCGGGCGCTGTTTGACGCCGATGGCGTGGGGCAGTGGGTGCAGGCCTGAGTCCGCTTGGATGCAGGCCGGGCTGATCGGCCTGAGCGATTCGCTGCAGGCTGGGTGGATTGGCCTGAGCGACCGCTGCAGGTCGGGCGGGCGTGTTCCGCTCCATGTCATTCCGGGCCTGCGGCCCTCCCTTCTCT
>JANOAQ010000800.1:0-2523 GCA_031411195.1 Burkholderiaceae bacterium
GCTCTCGAGGCGATCGATCTCTTCGCAGGTCTTGAGCGCAGCCTCGGCCACCGCCGGCTGGCTCAGCTTGGGCAGCAGGGTGACCACATGCTGCACCCGCTCGCAGCACCTGACCGAGATCTCACCCAGGCGGATGACGTCCTCGCTGACGCTCTTCAGGTCGTACAGCGACATCACTTCACTGCTGTCCTGCAGCAGGTCGAGGATGTCGTCCATCGCGTTGATCAGGCCGTGGATCTGCTCGCGGTCGATGGGCGTGATGAAGGTCTTGTGCAGCAGGCGGTTGACGTCGGCGGTGATGCGGTCGGCCTGCTTCTCGGCGTGGTCGACCTCGGCGGCGTATTTCAGGCGCAAGGTTTCGTCGCTGTAGTTCTGCACCATCGCCATGAAGGCCCGCGCGCCATCGGCGATGTGCTTGCCGTGGTCGTTGAACATCTCGAAAAAATTGACTTCGCGCGGCAGCAATTTGCCGAACAGCATGGGGTGGTCTCCAAGGGACAGGCGCCTCAAGGACCACCTGCAAACGTCACAAATTTGTCACGATTCTGTCATGTGACATCGCAGAAACCGAATCAACTGCGGAAATGAAACAGCCTTCGCGCACCAGACACAGGCCGGCCCGAGCGTGGTCTCGCTTCAGTGCTTGGTCCATCGCGAACATGGCAAACGGCACGAACACCGCCAGGGTGATCCCCTCCTGCGTGCGCTTGACCTGAGCGGGATGTTCATGGTGGGGGCAGTCGTTCGATGCGCTGGGCAGCGGCGGCTGGCAAGTAGCTTGTCAGTGGCCCCAGGCCAGGCGCGGCCAGGGCGGGGTCAAGTTCGAGCAGTGGGTGCAGCACGAAGGCCCGCTGGTGCAGGCGGGGGTGCGGCACGGTCAGCGCAGCTGTGTTGACCACCTGGTCGCCCACCAGCAGCAGATCAAGGTCCAGCGTGCGAGGTGCGTTGAAGTAGGGCCGCTGCCGGCCGAAGGCCTGTTCGACGGCCTGCAGCCCGGCCAACAGCGCGGTGGGCGCCAAGGCGGTGTCGAGCGCCACCACGGCGTTGTAGAAATCGGGCCCGCCCGCATCGACCGGTGCACTGCGGTAGACCGACGACACCTGCTGCAGGCTGCAGCCTGGCAAGGCGGCCAAGGCCTGCACCGCAGCCAGCACGGTGGCGTGGGCATCGCCCAGGTTGGCGCCGATGCCGACGTAGGCGGTACTGGCCATGTTGGCCATGTTGGCCATGTTGGCCATGTTGGCCATGTTGGCCATGGCGGCCATGGCGGCCATGTTGGCCATTGGCACAGACCGGGTTTCAGTGTGCGACCGGCGCGCCCCCAGCATCGCCGCCGGGCGCCGCACCCGCAGCGGCGGGCTTGCGGCGACGGCGGCGGCGCTTGCGTGCCGGTGCACCACTGGCGGCTTCGCCGTCGTCGGCGTCGGCGTCGTAACTCTCCGCTTGATCGACCCCGGACTCGCCGGATTCGGGGCCTGCCACGGCTTGGCCCACTTCAGCCTCTCCCATCGCCCCGCGCGCATGCCCGGCCGCCGCCTTGGCCGGCCGGCCCGCTGGCCCCTTGCGGCCGCTGCCGCGCTGGGCTTCGCGCACGGCTTCGAGCAGGGCCTCGCGTTCTTCGTCGGTGCCCAGGGAAAAGTCTTCCCACCACTCTGCCAGTTCGACCGGGGCTTCGCCCACATCGGCCCGCAGGCGCAAGAAGTCGAAGCCGGCACGGAACCGCGCCTGGTCGATCAGCGAGTAGGCGGTATTGACCTGCCGGCGCTCGAAGCGTGGCTGCATCATCCAGATCTCGCGCATGTCGGCGCCTAGCTTGCCGCGGCCGCTGATGTCGCCGATGCGGGCGTCGAACACCGCGTCGATGGCCTGCTGCAGGGCCGGCACCAGGTGCTCGCCGGCGTCCTGGTTCTTGCGCCAGCCGGCCAGCACGTCGTGCCACAGCAGGCAGGCCAGCAAGAAGCTGGGCGCCACCGGCTTGCCTTCGTTGACGCGGCGATCGGTGTCCTGCAGGGCCTGGTGGATGAAGGCCTGCTGCTGGGGGGTGCTGCGGGCTTCGTCGAACACGGCATCGAGCACCGGGAACACGCTGCGGTGCAGGTTGCTGGCCTTCAGCGCCTCGATGCTGGCCAGCGCATGGCCGGTCTGCAGCAGCTTGATCATCTCGTCGAACATGCGCGAGATGGGCACGTTGGCCAGCAGCGGGGCGGTGGCGGCGATGGGGGCGCCGGTTTTCTTCTCGAAGGCAAAGCCCAGCTTGGCCGCAAAACGCACGGCGCGGATGATGCGCACCGGGTCTTCGCGGTAGCGGGTGGCCGGGTCGCCGATCAGGCGCAGCAGCTTCTTCTTCACGTCGGCGATGCCGTGGTGGTAGTCGACCACCACCTGGCTCTCGGGGTCGTAGTACATGGCGTTGACGGTGAAGTCGCGCCGCGCCGCATCTTCCACCTGCGGGCCCCAGACGTTGTCGCGCAGCACCCGGCCGCTGGCGTCCACCGCATGGGCGCTGCCGGCCAGTGCGGCCTT
>JANOAQ010000801.1:0-5747 GCA_031411195.1 Burkholderiaceae bacterium
CGAGTGGTTTGTGCTTGATGCCACCGATAAGGTGCTCGGACGTGTCGCCAGCGAAGTGGCACTCCGTTTGCGCGGCAAGCACAAGGCCATTTACACGCCTCACGTCGATACCGGTGATTTCATCATCGTCGTCAATGCCGAAAAGCTTCGTGTCACCGGCGCCAAGTCGGAAGACAAGATGTACTACCGTCACTCGGGTTTCCCGGGCGGTATCTACGCCACGAGCTTCAAGGAAATGCAAGCCAAGCACCCCGGCCGCGCGCTGGAGAAGGCTGTCAAGGGCATGCTGCCCAAGGGCCCGCTCGGTTACGCGATGATCAAGAAGCTGAAGGTGTACGCCGGTGCCAGCCACCCGCACACCGCCCAGCAGCCCAAAGTGCTCGAAATCGCAGCGCTGGCAACCTAAGGAGCGGTGATGATCGGCAATTGGAACTATGGCACTGGCCGCCGCAAGTCTTCGGTGGCGCGTGTTTTCATCAAGCGTGGCGAAGGCCTGATCGTGGTCAACGGCAAGCCCGTGGGCGACTATTTCGGCCGCCAGACCTCGATCATGATCGTCAAGCAGCCCTTGCTGCTGACGAACAACGAGATGGCATTCGACATCAAGGTCAACGTACGTGGTGGTGGTGAATCCGGCCAGGCCGGTGCGGTTCGCCATGGCATCACCCGCGCCCTGATCGACTACGACGCAACGCTCAAGCCCGACCTGAGCCACGCCGGCTTCGTGACGCGTGATGCGCGGGAAGTCGAGCGCAAAAAGGTCGGTTTGCACGGCGCCCGTCGCCGCAAGCAGTTCAGCAAGCGCTGATTGGCTGTTTTGCCCACCAGAAGGCCGCCATGCGCGGCCTTTTTTGTTGGCAGTGCCTGGTGTGGTGCAGCACCACATGCCCCAACTCGCGAGATTGGCTTTCGGGGGCCTGTCTTCAAAACCCGAGAGCCGTAGTAGGATTTAGGCTATTTCGGCTTGCTGCTCCCTGCGCAGGCCCCGACCTTGAGATGCTGGAGACCACATGAACGCCGTCGTTGAAAACCTGGCCCCTGAAGTTGGCGAGATGCCCTTGCCGCTGATCTTCACTGACAGCGCAGCTGCCAAGGTGGCCGATCTGGTGGCGGAAGAAGGCAACCCTGAACTGAAGCTGCGCGTCTTTGTGCAAGGTGGCGGCTGCTCAGGGTTTCAATACGGTTTCACTTTTGACGAGGTCGTCAACGAAGACGACACCGAGATGAAGAAAAACGGCGTCACCCTGCTGATCGATGCGATGAGCCTGCAGTACCTTGTGGGCGCCGAGATCGACTACAAGGAAGACCTGCAAGGTGCGCAGTTCGTCATCAAAAATCCCAACGCCACCACCACCTGTGGCTGCGGCTCAAGCTTCTCGGCCTGAAAAACTGCCTGCAGAACGCAAAGGGCGCCTTCAAGGCGCCCTTTTTTGATGGTCGAGCCAGGCGCAGCTCAGGGCAGGCCCGGCACCGTGGGGCTGGAGGGGTCGTAGAGGCTCTGGATCACCGGCGGGTCGATGCCCACGGGCATTGACGAGCCGTCGTCTTCGGTCATGCCTGTGAGCAACGCTGCGGCACTGGCCACCAGCGGCAAGGACAGGCTGGCGCCGGTGCCGTCGACGGCTTCCAGGCCCAGTTGCAACAGCGCACTGGCCTGGAACAGTGACAGCGCCTTGTCCAGGCCCTGGTGGGTGGTGCTGCGGCAAAACAGGCAATAGTCGGTGACCGACTCGGCAATCCGTGCTGCGACTAGCAGCGCTGCACAGGCGGCCAGGCCATCGACCATGATGAGGTGGCGCTTGCTGGCGGCTACCAGCATGGCGCCCACCATCACTGCGGTTTCAAAGCCGCCAAAGGCCGCCAGCACTTCCACCGGATCGGTCACATCGCGGTGTCGTGCCTGCGTCGCTTGGGCCAGCTGCAGGAGATGGGCCAAATGCGGAGCATCGCGCTGCGGGCCCCGGTCAAGCAACTCATGTGCGGGTGTGTCCGTCAGGCGAGACAGGACCAGCGCCGCGCTTTCCATTGAACCGACGCCCAACCCGGCGCAGGCCATCAGATTGCCGCGCAGGGTGTCGCCGATCTCCATGCCGGCGCGGATGGCCGCGTGGGCCTGCTCCAGGCTCATTGCGCTGCCAACGCGGGCATTGCGCGTGCCGTGGGCGATTTTTCGCAGGATCAGTCGGTCATGGGCCGGCAGCTTGGTGGCGACGCCGCAATCGACGACCGACAAGGCCATGCCTTGCTGCCGCGCAAACGCACACATCGGTTGCCGGCCGTTCAAAATCTGCTGCACCAGTTCACCGGTGTCGAGCCCGCCCTGGGCCTGCACGCCATCTACGGCCAGCCCGTGGTCGGCCGCGAAGATGACCAACTGGGGATCGCGAAATCGCGGCTTCAGCGAGTGCTGCAGCAGCCCCAGGCGAATGGCCACCGCTTCAAGTTCACCCAGTCCGCCGGGGGGCTGATCACGCCGGTACAGCTTGCTCAGCAAGGCCTGCTCCAGCAGGGCATTGTGGGTAGGGGCGATCAGCGACATGCCACTCAGTGTATGCAGCGGCCGCGATCAGCGCACATTCAGCGCAGGAACAGTTGGTACACCGGGTTGTTGGACTCTTCGATGCAAGGGTAGGCCAATGCCGCCAAGAAGGTCTTGAAAGCCTGGCGATCTGCCTTGGGCACCTGGATGCCCACCAGGATGCGGCCGTAGTCAGCCCCCTGGTTGCGGTAGTGAAAGAGACTGATGTTCCAGCCCGGGTGCAGGCTGGACAGGAAGCGCATCAGGGCACCCGGGCGCTCAGGGAAAACGAACCGGAACAAGCGCTCATCAGCGGCCAGCGCAGAACGCCCGCCCACCATGTGGCGCACATGCTCCTTGGCCAGCTCGTCGTCGGTGAGGTTGACAGTGGGGAACCCATGTTTGACGAAGCTGCGCTCGACCTTGTCGGCTTCTTCGCGCCGAGTGATGGCCAGGCCGACAAAGACATGGGCCCGGTGCTCGTGCGAGATGCGGTAGTTGAACTCGGTGACCGCGCGCGGCCCGATCAGCTCGCAGAAACGCTTGAACGAGCCACGCTCTTCGGGGATGGTGACCGCAAACAGGGCCTCGCGCTGCTCGCCGAACTCGGCCCGCTCGGCCACGAAGCGAAGGCGGTCGAAATTCATGTTGGCGCCGCAGGTGATGGCCACCAGGGTCTTGCCCTTGAGCTTGTGCAGGGCGACGTACTGCTTGATGGCGGCCACGCCCATCGCGCCCGACGGCTCCAGGATGCTGCGGGTGTCCAAGAACACGTCCTTGATCGCCGCGCACACTTCGTCGGTGTCGACCACCACAAAATCGTCGACCAGCGCACGGGTGATGCGGAAGGTTTCTTCGCCCACCAGCTTGACCGCCGTGCCGTCGGCGAACAGCCCCACATCGTTGAGCGTGACCCGCTTGCCGGCCTTGACCGAGCGCAGCATGGCGTCCGAGTCGCGCGTCTGCACGCCGATCACCAGGATCTCGGGCCGCACCGCCTTGATGTAGCTGGCCACGCCCGAGATCAGGCCGCCGCCGCCGATGGCCACGAAGATGGCATCGATGGGGCCCTCATGCTGGCGCAGAATTTCCATGGCGATGGTGCCCTGGCCGGCAATCACGTCGGGGTCGTCGAAGGGATGCACGAAGGTCAGACCCTGGGTCTTCTGCACTTGCAGTGCATAGCCGTAGGCGTCGGAATAGCTGTCGCCATGCAGCATCACCTCGCCACCCAGCGCCGCTACCGCGTCGACCTTGAGCTTGGGCGTGGTGGTGGGCATCACGATCACCGCACGGCAGCCCAGCTTGCGGGCCGACAACGCCACGCCCTGGGCGTGGTTGCCGGCCGAGGCGCAGATCACCCCCTTGGCCAGTGCTGGCGCGCTGAGATGGGCCATCTTGTTGTAGGCGCCGCGCAGCTTGAAGCTGAAGACGGGCTGCTGATCCTCGCGCTTGAGCAGCACGGTGTTGCCGATACGGCGGGTCAGGCTGCGCGCGGCGTCCAGCGGCGACTCGATCGCCACGTCGTACACCCGCGCCGTGAGGATCTTTTTCAGGTAGTCGGGTGCTGCGGCCTTGGCGCGGGAGGTGGCCTTGGGGACTGTCACGCGGGCCATGGCTCGGGCTGCTTTCGCTGGGGGTTGTGCGGGCCGGCATGATAGCCGCCGACACTGCTGACCGACCTGATCGCCGCGCCCAAGAAAAAAGCCCGAGGTTTGCACCTCGGGCTGAATCCACCAAAAGAGGAGGTGGAGGAGACAACTTGCACGCCTGGCCATCAACCCCTGCCGATCGCCAAGCCACAAAACACAGTCTAGCGCCTGAAATGCTGCGCCGCAATATGATCCTGGCGACCGAGTCTAGAGAGCGCGCTCCAGAGGGTGGGGCGCAGGGCACGTACACGGTGCGCGCCGGGCCGGCTGCGCGCACCCAATCGGGGCAATGACCCATCATCGGCGGCAACGCCAAGGAGACCCAGCACATGGATTGCACGATTCACTGGATGCCTGCCAGCGGCATGGCCTTCACCGCCGAGACCGGCAGCGGCCACCTGCTGGCCATGGACGGTGCGGCGGATGGCGGTGGTCGAAACCTGGCGCCCCGCCCGATGGAGACACTGCTGGCCGGCGCAGGAGGCTGCACGGCCTATGACGTGGTGCTGATCCTCAAGCGGGGCCGCCAGGACGTCACCGGTTGCAGCGTCAAGTTGCAGGCCGAGCGGGCCGACACAGACCCCAAGGTGTTCACCCGCATCCATCTGCATTTCACCGTGACCGGGCGCAACTTGTCAGAGCCTGCCGTGGCCCGGGCCATTTCGCTCTCGCACGAAAAATACTGCTCGGCCACCATCATGCTGGCCAAGACGGCCGAGATCACCACCAGCCACGAGGTCGTGGCAGCCTGAGCCCAGCAGCCTGCGGCTCAGATGTGGTGGGCGGTGAAGGTCATGGCCCGTGCTGCGGTGCGCATCAACCAGCGCACCGGCCCGGGCATGGGCGCGGCGCCCGCGGCCAGTGCTTCATCGGCATGGCGGGCCTCATCGGCCTTCATCTGCGCCACCACCGCACGCGATGCGGTGTCGGCCTCGGGCAGGCGCTGCAGGTGCCCCGCAAGATGCGCCTCGACCTGGCGCTCTGTCTCGACCACGAAGCCCAGGCTGATCCGATCGCCCGCACGACCAGCCGCCAGTCCAATGGCGAATGCGCCGGCATACCAAAGCGGGTTGAGCAGGCTCGGTCGATCACCCAACTCTGCCAGCCGGCGCTCGGTCCAGGCCAGGTGATCAGTCTCTTCGCGACCAGCCTCGATCATCTGGGCACGCAGTTCGGCCGTGCGGGCGGTAAGCGCTTGCGCGGCGTACAGCGCCTGGGCGCAGACCTCGCCAACATGGTTCACCCGCATCAGGGCACCCGACAGGCGCCGCTCGTCGGCTGACAACTCCGTCATCAAGTGCGCCTGGGCGGCGCGCGGTTGCGGGCGCGCTGCGCAGGCGCCGCCGCTGATGGTGCGCAGCGCCAAGTCTGCGCTGATGAGCAATTGGTCTTTCGAAATCATCGATCAAGGATAGCGCCGCGCTCGACCCAGGCCTCGTTGTTGGAAGACAACAGGTGAAGGCCTTTTTGGCCGCTAATCTTTGCGCTGACGGCGGGGCTCTGGTGCAATAGACACAACTTCCGATGAGGAGGTTGGCCTGACCGGCCCCCACCGCTCCCGGTGAAGGGTTCTCTAC
>JANOAQ010000802.1:0-3646 GCA_031411195.1 Burkholderiaceae bacterium
AGTAGATGCTGTGGGCCACCCAGGCTTTGCCTTGGAACACTGCAAACTCGCTGCCGGTGGGGGCGTAGCGCGCAAAAATTGCCGCATCCTCGGCGCCATAGCCGGCGCCGACCAAAGGTCTGTCCAGTGCCACGTTCCACAAGGTGTTCCAGGTCCAGATGCGCGACATGGCCGAGGTGTCGCCCTCATACCCCTGAATGGTATCCATGCGTTGGGTCCAGGAATCGGGCATGAAGGCAATGGCGCACAGCATGAGCACGCCCATAGCCACCAGTGATCGGACGGGATATTTGCTCTTCAGGCCCAACATGGTGGCCATCGCAAGCAGGCCGAGCAGTGCGCCCCTGGACTGGGTTCCCAAGATGGCGAAGGCGACCAGCACCATGGACACCAGAAGACCGCGCTTCACCCAACGATGCGAGCTGGTGGAGAACAAGTAGTACATCAAGGGCACGATGAGGATAAGGCCCACCGCAAACTCGTTGTTGCCTGCCAGCATTCCGCCCGGAGGCCCCCAGACACGGCCGCCGCCCCCCGTGGCCACCGTCCAGGCGCCGCCCTTGACGCCATAAAAGCCCAGCGAGACGACCATCACCCAGATCAACTGGTCGATTTGCGTGCGCCCGCGCAGCAGCATCAAGGTGACGAGCAACATGAAGTGAATCTTCATCACGAAGATCCACCGATCCCAGACGACCGTCGGATTGTTGATCGAAAAGTACGAGGTGACGGTCATCCAGGCGATCAGCGCCATCAACAACACCGTACCGCCCTGGATGGGCAGCGGCTTCTTGTAGCGACTGAAGACGAAGCTCAACAAGGTTGTCGCGGCAATGACCTGCGCCCAGGGCAAGGATGCAGCAAAGCCGAACGCCAGCTTGTGCGCGTTCATCATCGAGATCCAGGCCCACGCGAAGGCCCCCACTGCCGGCCTGCGGATGATCATGGGAATCAACGCTGCAATGAACAGCGTGATCAGGATGTCGCGCATGAATCAGCCCACGCTTACCAGCAAAGCCCCTGCACTCGGGCCTTCATCAGTGTGGGATCGGGCAGCTTGACCAGATCGATGATCAGCTGATCCGCACGGCAGTGGCGTGCCACCGCGTCGATCACCTCGGCGCTGCCGTTGCCCAGGATGAGCACCTCTGAACTGGCCACCACATCGGCCACATCGGTGCGAAGCAATTCACCGATGTGCGGCAAGTGGCGCTCGATGAAGCTCTTGTTGGCGCCCAGCAGGCGCGACAGCAGCACCTCGGGGTCGTAGACCTGCAGTTGGCAGCCCTTGCCGATCAACTGCTCGGCCAGCGTGACCAAGGGGCTTTCGCGCAGGTCGTCGGTGCCGGTCTTGAAGCTCAGGCCGATGAAGCCGATCTTGCGGCTGCCGCTGCCCAGCACCTTGTGCAGCGCCACGGCCAAGTGCTGGTCGTTCGATTCGAGGATGCTCGACAGCATGGGCAACTCGACGTCCCGCGTCTTGGCCAGGTAGCTGGTGGCGCGCAGGTCCTTGGGCAGGCAGGAGCCACCAAAGGCAAAGCCGGGCTTGAGGTAGGCGCGGCTGATGTTGAGCTGGGTGTCCTGGCACACCAGGTCCATCACTTCGAACGCATCCACACCCAGCGCATCGCACAGGCGCGCGGTTTCATTGGCGAAGGTGATCTTCAGCGCATGGAAGTTGTTGCAGCAGTACTTCATCATCTCGGCCGAGCGCACCGAGGTCTGCAAGAACTTGCTGGGCAAGTGACCAAACAGCTCACGCAAGCGATCGCCGGCGGCCGGGTGGTTGGCGCCCACGATGGTGAAGGGCGGCTTGTCGTAATCGCGGATTGACGAGCCTTCACGCAAGAACTCGGGCTGGAAGCACAGATGGAAATCCACGCCGTCGCGCTTGCCCGAGCCTTTTTCGATCAGCGGGCGCAGCACGTCTTCGACCGTGCCGGGCACCAGCGTGGAGCGAAACACCACCACGTGCATCGACGTCTTGCCGCGCAGGGCTTCGCCCATCGATTCGGCCAGGCGCAGGATGGCGCCTTGGTCCTGGCTGCCGTTCAGGGCCGAGGGCGTGCCCACGCACACCAACGAGATGTCGGTATCGAGCACAGCCTGCATGACATCGGTGGTCACCGTCACGCGGCCGCTGGCGGCCACCTGCTGCATCAGGTCGACCATGCCCTCTTCGACCACCGGCGTCTTGCCACTGGCGATGAGATCGAGCTTGGTGCGGTCGATATCGACGCCGATCACGTCGTGGCCGTCGCGGGCCAGGCAGGCCAGCGATACCGCGCCCACATAACCCAGGCCGAAGATGCTGATTTTCATGGTGGTGATTCTCTAGACGGAAAGGGTTGCCACGCTGCGGCGGCGGGCCGCCAGGCAGCGCTCGATGATGCTGTCGAGCCGCTGCATCGAGCGCGTCCAGGCGTGGTGGCTGAGCATGCGCGCACGGCCATCGGTGGCCAGGCGGGCACGCAGTGCGGGCTGCTCGACGATGCGCAAGACAGCCGCAGCGATGTCGGCTGCGCTGTCGGCCACCAGAAAGTGGCGCTCGGCTTCAGCGTCCACGCCGCCCGCCGCCGCGCTGCTGGTGACCACCGGCACGCCCATGCCCATGGCTTCGAGGATCTTGTTCTGCGTTCCACGGGCAATGGCCAGCGGGGCCACCATCAGTGCGGATGAACGGATATAAGGCCGCACATCGGGCACCGAGCCGGTGACGGTGACGCCGGGCAAGTCACCCAACGCGCGCATCTCGGGCGAAGGGTCGGCGCCCACGATCAGCAGCTTGAGGCTGGCACGGCGTTGCTTGAGGAGGGGCCACACCTCCTTGCAGAAGCGCGACATGCACTCCTGGTTCGGGTAGTAATCCATGCGGCCGATGAAGCTGATGGTGTCGGGGTCGTACTGGCCATCGGTGGGGCTGAAAAAATCGGCATCCACGCCGTTGGGAAACCAATCGGTAACCGCGCCCGTACCGTAGCCGTCCAGCGTTTCCCACTCGGCGCGGGTGGTGGCGGTGCACAGGTCGAACTGCCTGGCCAGGCGCTTCTCGGCGGCGAGCATCTTGCTGCCTTCGAGCGTGTAGCCCAGGGACAATGGGAAGGGCTTGTAGTGCGCATACTCCAGCCACTTTTGCGAGTCCATGTCGCCGAAGTCGAGGATCTTGGGCACGCCGCGCACATGGGCCACGTACTGCGCCACCGACGAGCAGTGCACGAAGATCAGATCCCAGTGCTGGCTGGCCAGCAGTTCATTGACCTTGGCGGCCAGCTGGGGCGAATAGAAGTAACCCATCGACGAGGGCGTGGTCAGTGGCAGGCGCAACACCATGCGCGCAAACTGCACGGGCTCTTTCACATGCCCCATGTGGAAGGCTTGGCAGTGCGGCGCGATGCCGCTGCCTTCTTGCGCTTCGGCGTCAGACCGCGCCAGTGAACAAACCGTCACCTGGTGCCCCGCCTGCTGCAGGTGCCGGATCATGTTGAAGGGCCGGATCTTGCCGCCGCGCTTGGGCGGGTAGGGGAAGCGGTGGCAGAGGTAGAGGATGTTCATGCCGGGGCCAGCACCTTCTCTTCACGTCGGAGTTCCCCTTTCAGGGCTCTCACGTTTCGTACAGCGTGACGCCGCGCTGGGCGGCGAGGACGAG
>JANOAQ010000803.1:0-6132 GCA_031411195.1 Burkholderiaceae bacterium
CCCGCACAAAATCGGGCAGGCCGGCCATCGCCGCCTCGTCGGGCAGCGGCAAGGTGAAGGCCGATTCGTCGTGCAGCAGGTTTTCGGCAAAGCGGGCGTAAAGTTCGGCCAGTTCGCTGGCCAGGGCGGCAAATTCGGCGCGTTCAGCGGGCGGAAGTTGCGCCCCGGCGCGCGAAAAATCGCTGTGCGTGCGCTCCACCAGGCGCCGCTGCTCGGGCGTCAGCGCCAGGTCGTCACGCTGGCGATGCACCGCCTCGATGCGGGCAAACAACGCCAGGTCCTGGCGCACGGCGCTGTGGTGCGCCGACAGCGGTGCGGCCAGGTGGCGCTGCACCGCCTGCAGGGCCGGGCTGGTGGCCGATGCGGCCAGGTTGTGGAACACCGCCTCGATGCGGTGCAAAAGCGCACCACAGCGGTCGAAGGCGGCCACGCTGTTGTCGAAATCGGGCGCAGCCGGCTGGGCCACCAAGGCGACGATCTCATCGCGGTGCAACTGCATCGCGCGATGCAGGGCGGGCTCGAAGTCCTCAGCGCGGATGCGCCCGAAGGCGGGCAAAGACAGCGGTGATTCGCCGTCGATCAGCAGGGCATTGGTGGGAGCATCCATCGGGAAAGTGACCAGTTGGGTGTTGCGGCGCGCTGGGCACCGGCAAGTGGACGGCAACCCGATGATGCCACTGCGCCCGTCGCCGGCCCTGGGGGCCTGCCCAGTGTGCAGGCCTGTTGGCGCAGGGGAAAGCCCGGCGGCGGCTACAGTCGGGGCGGTTCCCACCCTGCTGACAGCCGATCGCCGACCGCCGACTGCGCCGATTGGCGCTAGCGCCCTCCCCCTTCCGGCCCTGCGAATGCCTGCTTCCAAGTCATTTTCTTCCTTGCCCCGTGGCCGAGGCCGCGCCGCCGGCCCCTCGATGATGCTTTGGCTGGGTCTGGCGCTGCTGATCGTGGTGCTCGACCAGCTGAGCAAGACCCTGGTCATCGACCGCTTCGCACTGGGCGACAGCGTGGTGGTCACCAGTTGGTTCAACCTGGTGCGGGCGCACAACACTGGCGCCGCTTTCAGCTTTCTGGCCGACGCGGCTGGCTGGCAGCGCTGGTTCTTTGTCGGCCTGGGGGCTGTGGCATCGGTCTTCATCGTCTGGATGCTGCGCACCTATCCGGGGCAGCGCCTGTTCTGCCTGGCCATCAGCCTGATCCTGGGCGGTGCCGTGGGCAATGTGATCGACCGCCTGTTGCACGGCTATGTGGTCGACTTTCTGCAGGTGCACTGGTCCTTTCTGGCGCCGATGTTCCACGGCGGGTACTTTCCAGCCTTCAACGTGGCCGATGCCGCCATCACGGGCGGTGCCATCGGGCTGATCGTCGACGAACTGCGGCGGGTACGCCGTGGCCACTGACGGCCGCGGGACTGCCCGAATGGTGAACCGCCTGCCGTGGCGCTACCCTGTCGGCCCATGAATTTGCGCTCGACCCACCTGCCCGACGAACCTGCACCGGCCGACGCGCGCGCCGACGTGCGTGCTGCTGAGGCTACTGTCGAGCCGGCCGGTGGCTTCAGCCTGCCGCTGCGCACGCTGGGCCTGGCGGCCCCGCTGCAATGGCTGGTGGCGGGTTGGCGCGATTTCACCCGCTGCCCTGGCATCGGCCTGTTTTATGGCGCCTGCTTCATGGCCATGGGCTGGTTGCTGATGACGGTGTTCCAGCATGCCCCGGCCTATGTGCTGGCACTTTCGGCCGGCTTTCTGCTGACCGGGCCTTTCTTCTGCCTGGGCCTCTACCAGGCCAGCCGCCGGCTCGAAGCCGGCGAGAAGCCCGATCTGGGCGATTCGCTGATGGCCTGGGACCAACGCACCGGCACCCTGGCCATCTTCGGCTTTGTGCTTCTGGTGCTGGAGATGCTGTGGGGCCGCGCGTCGCACATCGTGTTTGCGGTCAGCTTCGACGGCATGCCTGATTTCAAGGGCTCGCTGGTGGCCCTGCTCGATCCACAGAACCTGCAGTTCATCGTGGCCTACGTGCTGGTGGGGGGCTTTTTCGCCGGGCTGATCTTCTCGGTCAGCGTGGTGTCCATTCCGATGATCCTCGACCGCCCCACCGACGCCATCACGGCGGGCCTGACCAGCCTGCGCCTGGTGCTCACCCAGCCCGGCGTGATGCTGGTCTGGGGCGCCCTCATCACCACACTGGTGGTGCTGGCCATGCTGCCTTGGTTTGCCGGGCTGCTGGTGATCGGGCCGGTGCTGGGGCATGCTTCGTGGCATGCCTTTCGCGCGGCCGTACCGGCAGGCAACGGCACGCCATGAGCCTGGCGCAGTTTCACAGCGGGCAAGTTTTGCTCGACATGGGTGATCTGCGCCACTACGAGTGGCTGCAGGTGCCGATGTGGGTGTTCGACCCCGAACAGTTGTGCCTGCGCTGGGCCAACGAGGCCGGCGTGGCCTTCTGGCGCGCCGACAGCCTGCAAGCGCTGCTGGCCCGCGATTTCAGCGATGCCTCGGTGGCCACCCGCTCTCGCCTGCTGGCCTGCCTGCCGCAGCATGCCGCCGGGCGTGTGCTGCGTGAATCGTGGACGCTCTACCCCCTGGGCCAGCCGATGACCACCGCCCTGCTCTCGCGCGGGGTGCGGCTGCCCGATGGTCGTCAGGCCATCTTCTTCTGCTCTGAACCATCGGCCGCCAGCTACGACGCCGACATGCTGCGCGGCATCGAAGCGCTGCAGCACACCCCCGTTCGGGTCGCGCTGTACCGGCTTGATTCCACGCTGTCGGTGATGCGCAACCCGGCGGCGGTGGCGGCCTTCGGCCCGGCCAATGACAACCCCGAAGAGGCCGAGGTGGTGCACACCCTCTTCGAGAATCGACAGGATGCCGACCACATGCTCGACGCGGTGCGCCACAGCGGCGGGTACGCCGGCGAAGCCCTGCTGCGCACCCTGCGCGGCCCGTGCTGGCACGCCATCGATGCGCGCCCTGTGCGCGACCCGGTGAGCGGCCAAGGCATTCTGCTGATCAATGCGCGCGACATCAGTGACCTGAAGGCTGCGCTTTTTGCGCTGGAGGTCGCACGCGACGCCGCCGAAGCGGCCAACCGCGCCAAGACCAGCTTCCTGGCCAACATGAGCCACGAGATCCGCACACCCATGAACGGCGTGCTGGGCCTGACCGGCCTGGTGCTCGACACGCCGCTGGACGAGCGCCAGCGCCGCTATCTGGAGATGGCGCACGGCTCGGCCCAGGCGCTGATGCAGATCATCAACGACCTGCTCGACATCTCCAAGATCGAGGCCGACAAGCTCACCTTGCAGCCCGAGCGTGTCTCGCTGGCCGAAGCCGTGCGGCTGGCAATGGCGCCCCTGGCGGTGCAGGCCGAGCAACGCGGCTTGATCATGCGCTGGCACATCGACGAGCGCTTGCCGACCCACGTCGTGATGGACGCCTTGCGTTGGCGCCAGGTGCTGCTCAACCTGGCCGGCAACGCACTGAAGTTCACCTCGGCTGGCAGCATCGACGTGCGCATCAAGGGCCTGAAGGACGACGGCGGAAACCTGCTGTTGTCTTGCGCCGTGCACGACACCGGCATCGGCATGTCCGACGAGCAATTGGCCAAGATCTACGAGCCCTTCGTGCAAGCCGACAACAGCATCACCCGGCGCTATGGCGGCACCGGCCTGGGCCTGGCCATCGCCCAGCGCCTGGTGCGGCTGATGGGTGGACACATCGATGTCGAGAGCAAGCCTGGACTCGGCAGTTGCTTTCGCTTTGTGGTGCCGGTGGGGCTGCCCGAATGAAGAATCCGAGCCAGGCGGCGCGGCGCGCCGTCTGCGCTGCCCTGTTGGCGGCCCTGGCCTGGCCTGCTGCGCGCGCCGGCCTGCCTGAGGTGGTGGCCACGGCCAAGCCGTCGGTGCTGCCGGTGGGCCTGTTCAACCCGCTGACCAGCCCGCGATTCACCTTTCGAGGCACCGGTTTTGCCGTGGCCGATGGCCGCGTGCTCGCTACCAACGCCCATGTGGTGCCCGAAGAGTCGGCAGACCTCGATCGCCTGGCCATCCAGCTGGCTGGCAACCGGCGGCCCACGCCTGATACCCCACTCGAAGTGCGCAAGCTCACCGTCATCAGCATCGACCGCGCGCACGACCTGGCCCTGTTGCGCATCGAAGGTGAACCGCTGCCCACGCTCACCCTGTCGGGCACCCCCGCGCGTGAAGGCCAGTCGGTGGCCTTCATGGGCTTTCCCATCGGCGGGGTGCTGGGCTTTGCGCCGGTGGTGCACCGGGCCACGGTGTCGTCGATCGCCCCCATCGTGCTGCCGCCGCCCAACGCCGCGCGGCTGGAAGCCGCCCAGATCTCGCGCTTGCGCGCCGGGCCTTTCGACATCCTTCAGCTCGACGGCACCGCCTATCCCGGCAACAGCGGCGGCCCGCTGATCGACCCCGACACCGGCGCGGTGCTGGGGGTGATCAACATGGTGCTGGTCAAGAGCTCGCGTGAAAACCTGCTCAGCCAGCCCTCGGGCATCACCTACGCCATCCCGGTGCAGCACCTGCGCGATCTGCTCGCCAAGCGCTGACCTTGCGCCCCACCCAGGAGACTGCCATGCCCATGCCCGGATTCAGCGTCAGCCATGCCGATGAGGCCGGCTTCGAGCGCGGCTTGCGCCCCTTCTTCGAATACCGCGATCTGGGCCTGCGCCAGGCCACCGATGGCCGGGTGGTGGCGCATGTGATCCGCGCCGTGCCAGGCGCCGGCTTTTCGAGCCAGCCGCACCGGCACCTCACCCAGTTTCAGCTGGTCTATGTGCTCAAGGGCTGGGTCGAGTTCGAGTACGAAGGCCAGGGCCGCGTGCGCCTGGAAGCCGGCGCCTGCGTGCACCAGCCGCCCGGCATCCGCCACCGCGAGCTGGGCCACAGCGACGATGTGGAACTGCTCGAAGTGGTGATGCCCGCCGACTTTGCTACCGAGCTGGTCGACGCGGTCGACACTCCCGCCGTCTGAGCCTCAGCCGGCGCCGGGCCGCCCCAAGGCGGCTGAGCGCCCCCTCGGGGGGCAGGAGCGCAGCGACGTGGGGGTGGGCATGTCAATCCAGGCCGGGTGGCGGCACGAAGGACCGGAAGCCGTCTTCGATCCACGCCGCAAAGCGCAGCGCGTCCGGGTCGCAGAAGGCCGGCGCCACGATCTGCGCGCCCACCGGCAGGCCCTGCGGGCTCAGGCCCAGCGGGATGGCCGTGGCGGGCAGCCCCACGATGCCCGGGTAGCCGGCCCAGAACAGGCCATCGGTGCTGGGCTGGGTGTGGCCGTTGACGGGAATCATGCGGTCCCAGCGCTCGCCGGTCTGCATGTGCGGGAAGGCCGGCGTGGGCGCCACCGGGCAGATCAGGAAGTCGTACTGCTCGAAGAACGTGGCCCACTGCTGGCGCAGGCGCTCGCGGCGCTCGTCCATGCGCACCCAGTGCAGGTGGCTGTAGGTATTGCCCCGGAAGTGGCGCGCGGCGTAGCTCTGGTCATCGGGCGCATAGGTGGCCGACCGGGACTGGGCCGCCGCGTAGGCGGTGTCGTCGTAGTGCGATCCGGTGGCCGCACGCAACAGCAAGGTGTAGACCTCGTTGGACTCGGCACTGTCGACCGGCTTGGCGCCTTCGGTCACGGCCACGCCCTCGCTGCGCATGAAGGCCACCAAATTGCGCAGGCCGGCCTGCACCGCGTCGTCCACCTCGGCCTCGTCATCGTCGTACAGCACCGCCACACGGCAGCGCTGGGGTGGCGTGCCCCGCTCGCGCCATTGCAGCGGTACCCGGCCCATGGCCGTCAGCACGTCCAGCGGGTTGGCCAGCACCGACATGGCCAATTGCAGGTCGTGGGCGCTGCGCGCCATCGGGCCCACGACGGCGATGTCGAAGAAATCGGCCGTGGCCCAGGGCGTCAGCTCGTGGCCGGTCTGCGGCAGCACCCCCCAGGTGGGCTTGTGGCCCCACACGCCGCAAAAGTGCGCCGGGTTGCGGATGGAGGCGCCAATGTCGCTGCCCATCTCGAGCCCGGTGAAACCGGCCGCCAGCGCCGCTGCCGCACCACCCGACGAGCCACCCGGCGTGCGGTTCACATCCCAGGGGTTGCCGGTGGTGCCGTAGACCGGGTTGAAGCT
>JANOAQ010000804.1:0-13101 GCA_031411195.1 Burkholderiaceae bacterium
GTTGCGGCGGATGTAGTTGATGATGGCTTCGTCGAACTTGTCGCCGCCCACCCGCACGCTGCCCTTGTAGACCATGCCGCCCAGGCTGATGACGCCCACCTCGGTGGTGCCGCCGCCGATGTCGACCACCATCGAGCCCGATGCTTCGGACACCGGCAGGCCGGCGCCGATGGCCGCGGCCATGGGTTCTTCGATCAGGTAGACCTGCGAAGCACCGGCACCCAGGGCGCTTTCACGGATGGCGCGCCGCTCGACCTGGGTGGAGCCGCAGGGCACGCAGATGATGATGCGCGGGCTGGGCCGCAGCACCGAGCTGGGGTGCACCATCTTGATGAACTGCTTGAGCATCTGCTCGGTGACGGTGAAGTCGGCGATCACGCCGTCCTTCATCGGGCGGATGGCCTCGATGTTGCCGGGCACCTTGCCCAGCATGGCCTTGGCCTCCTTGCCGACGGCCTGGATGGTCTTCTTGCCTTGAGGGCCGCCTTCATGGCGGATGGAAACGACCGAAGGCTCGTCGAGCACGATGCCCTTGCCACGCACATAGATCAGCGTGTTGGCGGTGCCCAGGTCGATGGCGAGATCGGTGGAGAAGTAGCGGCGCAGTGATCCGAACATGGCGTATGTCGTCAGGCGGTATTTCAGGCAGTGTGTCAGGCGGTCGGGGCATCTGGCATGGCGGGAGCCGCTGCGCGGGGCAGTCGGCCGGCGGGCATGCCGAAAGGCGGGGAGTGTCTTGGGGCGGACTCTGCAGACGCCAACCGGGCAGTGGCGCGGTGTTGCTGCAGGCGGCTGAAGCTGATGGATAACCATAGATAATACCCCATCACCCCGCTGTTTCTGGCCCAGAAACACGCTGCCGGACATCACTTTCCCATGGCCCTCACCCTGCAGGACGCTGGTCGCATCGCGCATCTGGCCCGCCTCGAGCTGACTCCCGAGGAAACCCCGCCCATGCTGGCGGCGCTGAATGATTTTTTCACCATCGTCGAGCAGATGAGCGCTGTCGACACCAGCGGCGTCGAGCCGCTGTTCACCCCGTTGTCGGCCATCCAGGCGGTGCAATTGCGCCTGCGCGACGACGTGGTGAGCGAACGCAACGAACGTGACGCCAACCAGCGCAGCGCCCCGGCGGTGGAAGACGGCCTGTTCCTCGTGCCCAAGGTGATCGAATGAGCCCGTTGCCGAGCCGCCTCAAGATGGGCGAACTCCCCCGCGTGGGGCAGGCGCCGAACGCGCCGCGGGGGTTGGCATGAGCGGCGCCCTCCACGATCTGGGGGTGGCGGCGCTGGGCCGAGCCCTGGCCGACAAGTCGGTATCCAGCGAAGAAGTCACCCGGCACCTGCTCGGCCGCATCGCCACGCAGCAGGCGCTGGGCGCCTTCCTGCAAGTGGATGTTGAAGGCGCCACCGCCGCTGCCCGTGCGGCCGACGCCCGCCGGGCGGCCGGCGACAACGCGCCCCTGCTGGGCGTGCCCATCGCGCACAAGGACATCTTCGTCACCACCGCGCTGCCCACCACCGCCGGCAGCAAGATGCTGGCGGGCTACCGCAGCCCGTTCGACGCCACCGTGGTGGCGCGCTTGGGCAATGGTGTACCGGGCCAAGGCCCAGGGGCAGGTGCCATCAGCCTGGGCAAGCTCAACTGCGACGAGTTCGCCATGGGCTCGGCCAACGAAAACTCGGCCTACTTCCCGGCCCACAACCCTTGGGATGTCTCGCGCGTGCCCGGCGGCTCGTCGGGCGGCTCGGCTGCGGCGGTGGCCGCGCGCCTGCTGCCGGCGGCCACCGGCACCGACACCGGCGGCTCCATCCGCCAGCCGGCCAGCTTCACCGGCATCACCGGCATCAAGCCCACCTATGGCGTGTGCAGCCGCTACGGCATGATCGCCTTCGCCTCCAGCCTCGACCAGGCTGGCCCCATGGCCCGCAGCGCCGAGGATTGCGCCCTGCTGCTGTCGGCCATGAGCGGCTTCGACGAGCGCGACAGCACCAGCGCCCAGCGCCCGCCGCAAGACTTTCATGCGCAGATGCTGGCGCCCCGCGAAGGGGCCGGCGCCGCCAAGCCGCTGGCCGGCCTGCGCATCGGCCTGCCCAGGGAGTTTTTCCCCGCCGGCCTGGCCAGCGATGTCGATGTGGCCGTGCGCCGCGCCTTGGCCGAACTGGAAAAGCTGGGTGCAGCCCTGGTGGACGTGAGCCTGCCGCGCACCGAGCTGTCCATCCCGGTGTACTACATCATTGCCCCGGCCGAGGCCAGCTCCAACCTCAGCCGCTTCGACGGCGTGAAGTTCGGCCACCGCGCGGCCAAGTACACCGACCTGCAGGGCATGTACAAGAAGAGTCGGGCCGAAGGCTTTGGCGCCGAGGTCAAGCGCCGCATCATGATCGGCACCTATGTGCTGAGCCACGGCTACTACGACGCCTACTACCTGCAGGCGCAAAAGTTGCGCCGCATGATCGCCGACGACTTCCAGGCCTGCTTCACCCAGTGCGACGTGATCGCCGGCCCGGTGGCGCCCAGCGTCGCCTGGAAGCTGGGCGAGCAGGGCGACGACCCTTTGCAGGTCTACCTGGCCGACATCTTCACCCTGCCCGCCAGCCTGGCCGGCCTGCCGGGCATGAGCGTGCCGGCTGGCCTGGGCAAGCACGGCATGCCCGTGGGCCTGCAGCTGATCGGCAACTACTTCGACGAAGGCCGCCTGCTGCACACCGCCCACGCGCTGCAGCAGGCCACCGACTGGCATCTGCAGGCTCCGGCCGGCGTCTGATCCCCATGACCGCACCCCCACTCATCCGCGGCTACGAGGTCGTCATCGGCCTCGAGACGCATGCGCAGCTGTCCACCGTCAGCAAGATCTTCTCGGGCGCCAGTACCGCCTTTGGCGCGGCGCCCAACACCCAAGCCTGTGCTGTCGACCTGGCCCTGCCCGGCACGCTGCCGGTGATGAACCGCGCCGCCGTCGAGCGCGCCATCCGCCTGGGCCTGGCCGTGGGCGCCCAGGTGGCGCCGCTGTCGATCTTCGCCCGCAAGAACTACTTCTACCCTGATCTGCCCAAGGGCTACCAGATCAGCCAGTACGAGACCCCGGTGGTGCAGGGCGGCAGCATCAGCTTCTTGCTGGGCGAGCAGCGCAAGACGGTCAACCTGACCCGCGCCCACCTCGAAGAAGACGCCGGCAAGAGCCTGCACGAAGACTACGCCGGCCAGACCGGCATCGACCTGAACCGCGCGGGCACGCCGCTGCTCGAGATCGTCACCGAGCCCGACATGCGCAGCAGCGCCGAGGCGGTGGAATACGCCCGCGCCCTGCACGCCCTGGTGGTGTGGCTGGGCATCTGCGACGGCAACATGCAGGAAGGCAGCTTCCGCTGCGATGCCAATGTGTCGGTGCGCCGCCCTGGCGCGCCTTTCGGTACCCGCCGCGAGATCAAGAACCTGAACTCGTTCAGGTTCATGGCCCAGGCCATCGACTACGAGATCCAGTGGCAGATCGACCAGATCGAGGACGGCCTGGCGATCCAGCAGGCCACCGTGTTGTTCAACCCCGACACGGGTGAGACGCGGTCGATGCGCACCAAGGAAGACGCGCACGACTACCGCTACTTCCCCGACCCCGATCTGCCGCCGCTGGTGATCGCGCCCGAGTGGGTGGAGCAGGTGCGTGCCAGCCTGCCCGAGTTGCCGGCCGCCATGGCCCAGCGCTTCCAGACGACCGACGGCCTGCCCGCCTACGACGCGGCCATGGTCACGCAGAGCCTGCCCTTTGCCCGGTACTACGAGACCGCGCGCGACGCCTGTGGCCAGCCCAAGCTGGTGGCCAACTGGCTGATGGGCGAGGTGAGCAAGCGGCTCAATGCCGAGGGCAAGACGATCGATTTAAGTCCCGTAGGGCCAACACTCCTCGCAGCGCTCATTCGCCGTATTTTCGACGGCACCATCTCAAACAACGCCGCAAAGACTGTCTTCGACGTTCTTTGGGCGGCCGGTGAAGTAGCTGGCAAGTCTTTGGCTGACATCTACGCTGATCGTGCCATTTCGGACCTGGCCAAGGATATCGCTCGAATTGACGAGGTCATAGAGGCCAAAGGCCTCAAGCAGATGAGCGACAGCAGCGCGCTCGAAGCCATCATCGACGCCGTGCTGGCGGCCAACCCCAAGTCGGTGGACGAATACCGTGCGGGCAAGGACAAGGCCTTCAACGCTTTGGTGGGGCAGGTGATGAAAGCCAGCCGAGGCAAGGCCAATCCGGCCCAGGTCAACGAGTTGCTGAAGCAGCGCCTGGCTTGAGCCGTGCGGCCGATGCCGCCGCTGAGGCCGATGCCGCCGATGCGGCCGACGTCGCCAATGGGGCGGCAGGTGGGATCGACCCCAACGGGGCGCCGGCCCATAGCCGGCGCAGCCGTTCGAGCTCGATGTCGTAGAGGCGGTTGATGCGCTCCAACTCCGGTGCCTGCGCGGTGTTGGCCTGGCGCTGGGCAGCCACCGCCGCATCATTGGCATCGAGTTGCTGCTTCAGGCGAGCCGGCAGCGGCTTGCCCTTGTAGAACTCGCTCTCGTCGAGCAGCGGCTTGCGCTCGGTGGCCAGTTCTTTCACCCGCTGCTCGGTGGCCCTCATGGCCAGGCGCACGGTGTCCAGTGCCGCTTCGCGTGCCTTGTTGTGAGCGGCCTGGTTGTGAAAGCGCGCCACCAGGTTGCGGTCGCGCCGCACCGCGTCGGCCTGGGCCGCGCGGGTCAGGTCGGCTCGCCGCTCGGCGGCGTCGCGTTCGGCACGCTCTTCGGCGGTCATCACCGGCGGCACCACCTGACGTACCGAGCCATCCCGGTTGAGCACCCGCTGCTCGCGGTTGGTGCATTCGGCTATCGGCCGGTCCGACGTCAGGCGGCGGCCTTGGCTGTCAACGCAGGTGTAGATGCCGGTGATGCTGACGTTGCCTTCGGCCAGCACCCACAGTGGCAGGCACAGGGCCACCAGCAGCAATCGTCGCACGGCGGGGATCGGCGGCATCGCGTCAGACACCGTAACGGTCGCGGTAGGCCGCCACCCGGGGCAGGTGCGCGGCCAGATCGGCGGCGCCGGTGGACTGCAGGTATTGCAGCAGGTCACCCAGCGTGGCGATGGCCGCCACGTCCAGACCCAGTTGCTGGCGTACAAACTGCACTGCCGACCAAGCGGCATCCACGCCGCCTTCGCTGGCCTTCTCTTGCCGGTCCAGGGCGATGGCCACGCCGCAGGCTGTGGCGCCGGCAGCGCTGATCAGGGCGATCGACTCACGCACCGAGGTGCCGGCCGAGATCACGTCGTCGACGATGAGCACCCGCCCGTGCATCGGTGCGCCCACCAGGGTGCCGCCTTCGCCGTGGTCCTTGGCCTCTTTGCGGTTATAGGCAAAGGGCACATTGCGCCCCAGCCGCGCCAGCTCGATGGCCACGGCCGCGGCCAGCGGTATGCCCTTGTAGGCCGGGCCGAACAACATGTCGAACTGCAGCCCGGAATCGACCAGGTGCCGGGCGTAAAAGCCCGCCAGCCGGCCCAGCTTGGCGCCGTCGTCGAACAGGCCCGCATTGAAGAAGTAGGGCGACAGCCGCCCCGCCTTGGTCTTGAAATCGCCGAACCGCAACACGCCGGCTTCAACGGCGAACTGCACAAAAGCCTGCGCCAACGCGTTCGTGGGGTTGCTGGTGGTCATGGGTGCATTGTCGGTCTGACCGCGGCGATGCCTGGTCCAGTGGTGCCGGCACAACCGGTGTTGCCCGATTGTAGGAGTGCGCATGAATTGCCGAACCGCCAAGAAGGTCTGCCGAAGTGGCAATCCATCAGCGATCTGTCGGCAGTTTGCGGGCTTCCGATTGGGCGCCGCCCTGGGCAGACTCAAGGCATGTTCCGGAGCCCGCCATGACCCATTTCGCCACGTCGCCCCAGACGCTCACCAACTTCCTCAGTGCCAGCGACATGGTTCGTCTGGTGCAGCGTCTGGGCTTGCGCGCCTGCCTGGCCGGCGTGGCGCGGCAGATCACGGCAGACTTTCAGCGTTGGCCAGAGTTCGACAAGAGCCCGCGCGTGGCTTGCCACTCGGCCCAGGGCGTGGTGGAACTGATGCCCATCGCCGATGCGCGGCGCTTTGCCTTCAAGTACGTGAACGGGCATCCCAAGAACACCCGCCAGGGGCTGCCCACGGTGATGGCCTTCGGCATGCTGGCCGATGTGGCAACGGGCGCACCGCTGTTGCTGGCAGAGATGACCCTGGCCACCGCCATCCGAACGGCGGCCATGTCGGCGGTGGCCGCGCGTGCGCTGGCCCGACCCGACAGCCGGGTGATGGCGCTGATCGGCAACGGCGCGCAGGCGGAGTTTCAGGCCCTGGCGCTGCGCGATCTGGCGGGCGTTCGCAGCCTGCGCCTGTTCGATGTCGATCCTGCGGCCACCGCCAAGCTGGTGGCCAACCTGGCCGACCAGGGCCTGGCGCTGAAGCCATGCGCGAGCATTGCCGAAGCGGTGCAAGGCGCCGACATCGTCACCACCGTCACAGCCGACAAGACCAACGCCACCATCCTGACGCCCGATCTGATCGCGCCGGGCCAGCACATCAACGCGGTGGGCGGTGATTGCCCGGGCAAGACCGAGCTGCACCCGCAGGTGCTGGCGCGGTCGCGTGTGTTAGTCGAGTACGAACCCCAGACCCGCATCGAAGGCGACTTGCAGCAGATGCCCGCCGACTTTGCCGTGACCGAGTTGTGGCAGGTTCTGACCGGCCAGGCGCCGGGGCGCCGCAGTGCCACGGAGGTGACCGTGTTCGACTCGGTCGGTTTTGCGCTGGAGGATTATTCGGCCCTGAGCTTCATTGCCGATGCCGCAGCGCGGCTGGGCTTGGGCACACCGGTGGCGCTGGTGGCCTCGCCTGCCGACCCGAAGAATTTGTTCGGCGAACTGGCACAACCCTTGGCACGGGCGGCTTGAGGCACCTCAGCGGTAGCTGGTCAGCAGCAGGTTGGTTTCAGTGTTGGCGATGCCCTTGATCAGGCGGATGCGTTCGAGCACGCGCGAGAACTCGGCCATCGAGCCGGCACGCACCTCGGCCAGCAAGTCCCATCGGCCGTTGGTGTCGTGCAGGGCCGAGACGCCGGGCTCGCCCAGCAAGGCGGCCATCACGGCGCGGGTCTGATTGCCGTCCACCAGAACGCCCATCCAGGCGCGGATCTCGTCGGGCTCGGAGTCGGGCCTCAGTTGCACGCTGTAGCCGACGATCACATGGGCGTCTTCCAGCTTGCGCAGGCGGTTGCTCACCGTGCCCCGCGAGACCCCCAGCTTGGTGGCCAAGGCGGCCGTGCTCAGGCGGGCGTCCTGGCGCAACAGGGCGATGAGTTGGCGGTCGGTGTCGTCCATCGGGCCCCACTCTAGCCGGCCCATCGCGATGCCGACAGTCGGGGGTGCCCACCCGTACACTGCCCGCGCCAACCACCCCCTCGGAGCCCCGTACATGCTGCGTGTCATCACCGCCAACCTCAACGGCATCCGCTCGGCGGCCGACAAGGGCTTCTTCGATTGGCTGGCCGAGCAGAACGCCGACGTGGTGGGCGTGCAGGAGGTCAAGGCCCAGCAC
This sequence comes from Burkholderiaceae bacterium, assembly GCA_031411195.1. GTDB lineage: Bacteria > Pseudomonadota > Gammaproteobacteria > Burkholderiales > Burkholderiaceae_C > Pseudaquabacterium. Next base: position 7,599 of record JANOAQ010000804.1, read on the forward strand.
GACACCGTGGCCGGCAAGTTCGACGCCCACGGGCCCTTGCGCGGGCACTTTCACTATGCCCAGAAGAAGGGCTACTCGGGTGTGGGTCTTTACACGCGCAAGACGCCCAGTGACGTGATCATCGGCCTGGGCCACGACGAGTTCGATGCGGAGGGGCGCTATGTCGAAACGCGTTTCGACACCGCCAAGCGCAAGCTCAGCGTGATCAGCTGCTATTTTCCCAGCGGCTCGTCGGGCGAAGAGCGGCAGGTGGCCAAGTTCCGCTTCCTGGCCCATGTCTATCCGCACCTGCTGGCACTGAAGGCCGAACGCGAGTTCATCCTGGTGGGTGACGTGAACATCGCCCACCAGGAGATCGACCTCAAGAACTGGAAGGGCAACCTGAAGAACTCGGGCTTCACGCCCGAAGAGCGCGCCTGGATGACCCGCCTGCTTGCCAGCGCGCCCGACGGGGCCGGCCTGGTGGACGTGTTTCGCACCCTCAACCCCCATCCCGAGCAATACACCTGGTGGAGCGCCCGCGGCCAGGCGCGGGCCAAGAATGTGGGCTGGCGAATCGACTACCACTTGGCGACTCCAGGCATTGCCGCACTGGCCCGCCGCGAGCACATCTATCTGGACCAGCGCTTCTCAGACCACGCGCCGTTGATCATCGACTACGACTTCAAGCTTTGAGGCAGCCAGTTCGAGGCTTGGGATCGAACTGATCTGCCGAGGTCTCCGTGGCGGTTGGCCCGGGTGTCCGCAATCTGGTGTTCAGTCGACCCGGGTCCGGTGGCGCCGTGGGTCAGCCCTCGGCCAGAAGCACTCGATCGATCCGGACCTTTGCATCAAGAACAAGACAGCCAGAAGCAATCCTTGGCAACCAGCCTTGACTGGGGCGGCAGCCGTCGTGCCATCGGCCGCTGTCGTTCTCAGCCGGCGAGGAACGCTCGGCCCTGAAGTGCCTGCCATCCGGTCGCCACCACCATCAGGACGGCGACGATCAGTGCCAGCCACACCCAGCGCTTGGGCGCATCCCGACGGCTGCGGTCTGCGATCCAACCGACCAGGGGGAGGACCTGCAACCAATGCGTGGCAAAGAAGTGCGGCACGCGCAAGTCACCTCCCGTGGTCGACCAGCCCAAGATCGGCAACCCCGTGGCGTCGGTCTTCACTCCGCCGATCCAGTGCCCTGGGCCGTCGATGACGCCGGCTGCCAGCGGCGCGGTGACGAGCAGTGTCACGACGCTGCCGAGCACGAGACCGAGTACCGCGCCCAACCACAGACCGCTGCTTCGTTGACCCGGTTCGGCGTGCCTCCACAACTGCCATCCGACCCAGATCGTGGCCAGCATCATCAGCACGGCGGCGCCGCCCATCAAGCCGTAGTACAGAACGGTTTCAAGCGGCGTTGAAAAGTTGAAGTGCGACGCCCGCCCCCGCGCCGCCTGCAGCGTGATGTAGATGACTTCGACCACCGCTGCCAACGCGCCGATGCGAAGCCACCAGCGCAACGACGGGGTGCTTGCGGCCGCGGGACTGAGCAGCCGCAGCAACCAGGCGACCGTGAGCCAATGCAAAGCAAACGACAGCTGGAACTTGAGCGGCTTGCTCCAGATGTTCACGTCGTTGATCGTCCGCGCATCCAGGCCGAACGCGATGGCCGACGGGACGGCCAGCGCCAGGCACAGGATCGAGATGTCGAAAGCCGAACGCGTCGGCTCGAAAGGGGCAGTCACGGCCGTCATGCTTTGTGCCAGCCTTGGCGTGCAGCGACCGTCAGGCCGAACAACATCAGTCCGATGGGCCCGAACATGAAGGTCACCACGAGCATCGGGGCCTGCAGCCAGCGCGACAGACCCATGGCGTCAGCGCGCTGCGCAATCCACAAGCCTACAAACAGGTCGAAGGCCAGGTAATGGATCCAGCCTGCCAGGGCCACTTCGGGCACCTCGAACAGCCGCTGCACGGCCATGAGCGTCGAGAAGCCGCCACCCGGAACCGAAAAGAAGAAGAGTTGAATGAGCACTGTGTAGGCCAAGCACAGGCCGCCGACGGCCAGCACCTGAACGAGTCGGCGCAGCACCCGCGCCCGGGGCAGCAGGATCAGCACGAACCACGACAAGAGTGCCGTTGTATTGGCCACCGAAAACACCGACTCCAGCGGCAAAGGCAGCGTGGTTGGATTCATGGCGACTCACCGCGTGGGGTGGTGGCGTGTGCGGCTTGGCGCTCGGGGCCTGCGATGCGCGGCGGGCCCGCAGATCTGGTCGGCAGCGGCGGCCCGCCGTTTTTGGACAGCGCATCGAGCTCGGCCGCCGAGCGCCCATCGGCCCAGAAGGCGCCCAGCAGCGAGCCGACGCTGGTGAGCACCAGTGCAATGCGCGGTGGTGGGTCGAACGGCGCCAAGGCGGGCATGGCACGGGGGCTGTCCGGGCCGGTGTAGGTGAACGGAGCCGCACACCCGGCCAGCGTCGCGATCAGCGTGACAGCAAGCGTGACGGGCAAGGCGGCCAGCACGGCGCGCAAGGCGGGGTGCAGTTGAATCGTGTGGTGGCTCATGGCGTGGTTCATGGGGCTTGCAGTTGGGGCAAAAGGACTGTGTCTGTTGCGGCTCATGCGCGTCGACTCGAAAACGGAACCAGGCCGCATCCAGCGCCGGCCGGGTGAGTCATTGCCTACTCCCAGTAGTTGCGCCGACCTTCTGGGTTGCTCAGCAGGCGCAGCACCTGGTCCCAGTCCGCAGGCAGGTCCTTGCGCGCGACGGTCAGACGCTTGAATTCGGCACCCCGCAGCGCGGGCAGGCTGTTGGCGATGGCTTCACGGTGAACATGCGAACGCACGAACGCGGCGCGCGCTTCGTCGTTGGCCCACACGCTGAGCGTCCAGCCCTGGTCGCCGAGAAGCTCGCGTCGCGCGGTGTAGCCGATCAAACCGGGATGGCTGCCCATGCTGGCCATGACGCGGCTGTTCTGGCGGTCGAACTCGCTGCGCCGCTCGGGATCGACGACCACGCGGGTCAACACGAGCACGACGACATCGTCGCCGCGCTCGGCTTGAGCGGGCGCCAGGCGCGGCCAGGGTGTGGTTATGGCGCAGCCATTCAGCGCCGGCAGCGCAGCGCTGAGCATCAAAAGGGCAAGTCTGCGATGCCGGTTTGGATTCAGGCGCTTCAAGACGCAGCTCCGGCTGGCCTGGTCGCTTGCGTGCCCGGCCGCGTCTGCACCTGCAGGCACAGCAGCGCCGTCAGCAGGCCCAGACCGGCCAGCACCGCATACATCCCCTGAAACTGCGCCAAGGTGGCCTCGGCGCGGCCGATCAGCGCGACGGCGAGCGCGGCACCTGCGGCACCACCCATCTGGCGCAGGGCGCCGTTGACACCACCGCCCACGCCGAACCGGGCCGGCCCCAGTTTGGCCACGGCCGCACCGCTGAGTGCTGGCAACACCAGGCCCACCGCAGCGCCACCCAGCAACTGCGCGGGCAACCAGGTGGCCACGTAGTCGGGCGTGTTGTCGATGCGCAGACTGAGCCAGGCCTGGGCCACGGCGTAGAGCACACCGCCCGTCACCAGCAACGGGCGGTGGCCGATGCGCCCAGCCAGCCGGCCAGCGGCAATGGCCACCGGGATCACCATCAACGGCCCGGGCGTCACCGCCCAGCCGGCCAAGCCTTGCGGGTAGGCCCAAATGCCCATCAGGAACAGAAACGAGCTGAGGAACATCGCGGTGAAGGCCATGCCGAACACCGCGGTGGCGAGATTGACGAACAGGAAGCTGCGGTCCTTGAAAAGCGACAGGTCCAGCGCCGCTCCGGGCCGGTCGCGTGCCCACAAGCCAAAGACGATGAGCGAGGCTGTGCCCAGCGCCAACGCTGCCAGCGGCTCGTTCCAGCCCGGCGATTCAGTGCGCACGATGCCCCAGGCCACGGCACCCGCGCCCAGGACAAGCAAGCCGATGCCCGGCCAATCGGGCCGGGCACCCGTCTCCGGGCTGGTGGATTCCTGCAATTGCCGTCGCGCCGCAAGCCACACCAGCAGGCCCAGCGGCACGTTGATGAGAAACACCCATCGCCACGACGACACCTCGATCACCCACGAACCGAACGCCGGCCCCACGGCCGCTGCCAGCGCACCCACGGCACTGAACAAGCCCACGGCGGCCGCCCGCTTTTCGCGTGCAAAGGCCCCCAGCACCAGCGCCAGCGACGCAGGCGTCAGCATCGCAGCGCCAACGGCCTGCAGCGCCCGTGCGGCGATCAAAGTGCCAATGCCTGGGGCCCAGGCGCACAGCGCGGATGCAAAGACAAACAGCGTCAGGCCATGCTGAAAGATGCGCTTGCGACCCATCAGGTCGGCCAACCGACCCGCGGGCACCAGCAAGGCGGCAAACAGCACGGTGTAAGCGTTCAGCGTCCACGACAGGTCAGCCGAAGACACCGAACTGAAGTGCGCCCGCAGCGGCGCATAGGCCGCCACCACCGCCGTGGTGTCCAGCAGCACCAGGAAGCCTGCCGCGCTGGCAATGCGGAAGGTGCGCCAGGCGGCCGCGGCTGCGCTGTTGGCTTGCTGCGGCGCGACGGCAGCGTCAGCGTGCAGGGGTGATGCCGGTCCAACCACGGGTTTCGTCATCGGCTTGCGCATGAGTTGACAACGTCTACCATTCTTCCTACAGTCGTTGACACTGTCAACCCTTGGCGCGTTTTTGTTGTTGATCCTGTCCCCAACGCGCCGCACAACCTGGAGCAGAGACATGACCATTGAACGGACACCGGCGGCCCGCACCCGCGGCATCTGGAGCATGTTGAGGCCGCTGGCAGCGATTGCATTGGCGCTGCCCATGGCTGCCGGTGCCGCCGAAGTGGTCGTCCGCATCACTGGCCTGTCGGAACCTTTTGGTCAAGTGGGCTGTTCGCTTTTTGCCGGCCCGGCGGGTTTTCCGAAGGACAGCAGCGGTGCCCGGCAGTTCTGGCAGGCGGCCGACGCCAAGGGCGTGACCTGCCGTTACAGCGACGTGCCTGAGGGCACGTATGCGGTCTCCATCGGGCACGACCTGAACGGCAACAAGCGCGTGGACGCCAATTTCGTCGGCCTGCCCACCGAACAATGGGGCGTGTCCAACAACGCCCGCCCCAATCTGCGTGCTCCGCGCTTTGATGAAGCGATGTTCAAGGTGGCGGCCGACGCCAAGGAACTGGTCATCGAGATCAAGGTCGCTAAATGAGCGCTGCCCAATCCCGAACAGCACAGAGGTACGGCGCCCTGGGCGCTGGTCACTGGCGCGAGCGACGGTATCGGTCAAGCCTTCGCCGAGTGTCTGGCGGCCGAAGATCTGCACCTGATCCTGGCCGCGCGGCGCGAGCCGGCACTGGCGTCCCTGGCGGCTGAACTGACGCAGGCCCGCCAACTACGCCGCCACCAAGGCCTGCATCCAGACGCTCGCCGAAGGCCTGCGGGTGGAATGGGCGCCGTTGGGTGTAGACGTGATCGCTTCTGCGCCTGGCCCCATCAGCAGTGGGTTCG
>JANOAQ010000805.1:0-18466 GCA_031411195.1 Burkholderiaceae bacterium
CGTGTTCGCCACGGCCTTGCCGTCCCTGCGCATGGCCATTGAAACCCACCGCCCGGCGGCCGTGCTGTGCCTGGGGCTGGCCGGCAACCGCAGTGCTGTCAACATCGAGCGGGTGGCCATCAACCTGATCGATGCCCGCATCCCCGACAACGCCGGCGCGCAGCCGATCGACCAGCCCGTGCTGGCCGGTGGACCCGCTGCCCACTTCACCGGCTTGCCCTCCAAGGCCCTGGTGGCACGGCTGCAGGCCGCAGGACTGGCCGCCGAGCTGTCATTCAGCGCCGGCAGCTTTGTCTGCAACCAGGTGTTCTACGGCCTGATGGCCGCGCTGGCAGACCGCCCGGGCGTGGTGGGTGGCTTCATCCATCTGCCGCCCTTGCCCGAGCAGGCGGCGCGCCACCCCGGCAGTCGTGCGATGGCGCTGGACGACCAGATCCACGCCATCCGCCTGGTGGCCGAAATGCTGGCCGCTGGCACGCCCGAGCTGCATTCGGTGGGCGGCAGCCTGTCCTGACAAGGCAGTCAGTTCTGCAAATCCAGACCTACTCGCCGTCTCGGTAGCCGCGCCAGCGGTCAAGCGCCACGCGCATCAGGCGGTGCTGGCCGACAAAACGCCGGCAACTCGCGCAAATCATCCAGTGCAAACGCATGGACAGGCGCTCCAGCCCGACCAGGCGGCGGTCTTCGCTTTCAAGCACCAGGCGCGTAACGTCCTGGCAGGTGCGGTGGATCTTCATGGCGTGGCCATTGGTGGGGTCGAGGTCAGGTGCCGGCGCGGCCGGCAAACCAGCGGGTCTGCAGGCATTCACGCAAGCGCAAGCGGGCGCGGTGCAACAGCACCCACAGGTTGGTCGAGGTGATCTGCAATTCCTTGCAGATTTCGTCGGTGTCCAGCTCCAGCCACTCGCGCATCATGAACACCCGGCCCTGGGTGGCGGGCAGGTGGTCGACGCAGGCTTCCAGCACCTCGAAGAACTGGCGCTGCCCACAGGCCGCCTCGGGGCTGCCCCAATCCTTGGGCGGCTCGCGCCAATGGCCGCCACGGGCCTCGAAGAGTGATTCGTCCAGGTCCTCGCCGTCCTCGGTGGTCAATACCGTGGCCTCACGGGTGTGGCGGCGCAGCTGGTCGATCACCTTGTGCTTGAGCACGCCCACCAGCCAGGTCTTGAGCTGGCTCTGGCCGCCAAAGCTGCCAGGCTTTTCCAGCGCGGCCAGCAAGGTATCGGACACCGCGTCCTCGGCCCAGGCATCGTTGCGCAGCTGGGTGCGGGCAAATCGCAGCAGCTGGGGGCGCAGGGCTTGAACCTGGCGGGCGAAGTCGATGCCGGTCTCAGTGCTCATGAGGCTCGAAGTCCGAAGGCCGCAGTTCGATGGGCTGGCCGTGCGGGGTGCGGTCAGCGGCTTGGTCCCAGGCCTGGGCGTAGCGGGCCAGTTCGTCGGCGCTGCTGGCCTGCTTGCTGGCCACCAGCGCTTCGAGCGCGGCCAGCCAGTGGCGGTAGTAGGTGTCGCCCCGATCGGCATCGCCGGCCACTTGCGCCGCGCGGATCTGCGCAGTCAGCGCCGCTGCCCATTCGGGCCAGGTGAACAGGCCGCGTTCGTGCAATTGCAGGGTCATCGCAAAGGCCTGGGCTTGCCAGGGCTCGGCGAAGACCGGGCCACCGTCGTCCCCCAGGGGCAGGCCGGGGCAAAGGCTCAGGTCGTTCATGGCGTTCGTGTGGCGGTGGGGGCGGGTTCGAGCGTGCTTTCCCAGGCATCGACCGAAACTGTGATGCCCGGCTGCGCATCGGCGCCCCACAGCGTATTGCCGCTGAAGGCCACGGTGTAGAGCCATTGCGGGCACTCGCCCAGGCCCTGGGCGTGGGCATCGGCAAACACGTGGGTGCCGTGCACCTGCACCACGGTGCCCGCCTTGCCACGGGCATAGGCGGGCAGGCGGCTGTGGTGGTCGGGGATGCGTGCGCTGGTACGCACGGCATCGCCGGGTTGAAAGCGCGCCGGTGTGGTGGCCGGCCGCGCGGTGGCCGAGCCCCGGGCCAGTGCAGCGGCCACATCGGCGGCTGCCAGCACCCGTTTCACCGGCAGCGCGGGCGCCAGCGCATGGCCGGCGGCCAGTTCATGCTCGGACACCAGGCCGCGCTCGGCCATCAATTTGACCAACGCGGCGAGCCAGATGCGGTAGTAGCCGAGCTGGGCGTAGTCGGGCAGGGTTTCGCGGGCGGCGCGGCTCTGGTCGATGTTCCAACTGCCGGTGCTGCCCATCGCCAGCGTGAGGGCCAGGGCCGCAGGCTCGAAGGCTTCGTGCCACAACTCGCCTTCAGGCTCGGGCTGCACGGCGCCATGGCCCAACTGCCCGCCCAGATCGGCGTGGGTGGTGTAACTCATGCCGCAGCCGCCTTGGCCAGGCCGGTGCCGATCATCGAATCGCGCGTGACCAGTTCGGCCAGTTGCGTTTCGGTCCAGCCCTCGGTGCCCGCCGGGCGTTGGGGGATGACGAGGTAGCGCACTTCGGCGGTGCTGTCCCAGACGCGGATGGCGGTGTCGTCGGGCAGCGTGACGGCAAAGTCGGCCAGCACGCCACGCGGGTCGCGCACAGCGCGCGAGCGGTAGGGCGCGCTCTTGTACCAGGTGGGCGGCAGGCCCAGCACCGGCCAGGGGTAGCAGCTGCAAAGGGTGCACACCACCAGGTGGTGCTGCGCGGGCGTGTTGAACACCGCCACCATGTGTTCGCCCTGGCGGCCGGTGTAGCCCAATGAAGCGATGGCGGCAGTGGCATCGCTTTGCAGCCAGTCATGAAAGGCCGGGTCGGACCACGCCTTGGCCACCACCCGGGCGCCGTTTTGCGGGCCGATCTTGGTCTGGTAGGTGTCGATCAGCACATCGAGTGCGGCCGGGTCGATGTAGCCCTTTTCGGTGAGCACGGTCTGCAGCGCGCGCACGCGCAGGTCCATCTCGTCCAAATGGCTGTGGTCATCATGATCATGGCTCATACCAGCCCCTCGGCCGACGGGTACGCCGTCCGGTCGCCCAAGGGGACACGGGCCGGCTTCGGGGCGGCCGCGCGTTCGGCCCGCTGCGTCGATACACGTGTCATGGCAGTACCCTCAGGATTCGTCCGTCGGCATTGTCGGTCAGCAGGTAGAGCAGGCCATCGGGGCCCTGGCGCACATCGCGGATGCGCTCGTTCAGCGTCTGCAGCAGGCGCTCCTGCTTCACCACGGTGTTGCCCGCCAGCTCGATGCGGATCAAGGCCTGGCCACGCAGGGCGCCGATGAAGAGGTTGCCCCTCCAGGCCGGGTAGCGGTCGCTGGTGAGAAAGGCCATGCCGCTGGGCGCGATGGACGTGGGCACCCAGTGCGCCAGCGGGGCGACCACGTCGTCGCGCTCGGTACCTTCGCCGATCTTGGTGCCGGTGACGTAGTTGCGGCCGTAGGTGATCACCGGCCAGCCGTGGTTGCGGCCGGCCTGCACGCGGTTGAGTTCGTCACCACCCTGGGGCCCGTGATCGGTGGTCCACAACTCGCCGGTGGTCGGGTGGACGGCGGCGCCCTGCCCATTGCGGTGGCCGATGCTCCACAGCTCGGGCCGCGCATCGGGCTTGCCCGCCCAGGGGTTGTCGGCGGGTACACGGCCGTCGGCCTCGATGCGCACGATCTTGCCCAGGTGGTTGCCCAGAACCTGCGCGTCGTCCTTGCGCGAGAAGCGCTCACCCAGGGTGACGAAGAGCCGCCCATCGGGCGCAAAGGCCAGGCGCGATCCGAAGTGCAGCCGGCTGGCCACCTTGGGCACCTGGCGGAAGATCACCTGCACATCGGACAGGCGCTCGGCACCCAGTGGACCATCGAGCCGTGCCCGCGCCACTGCGGTGCCGTTCAGATCGTCGGACTCGGGCGGCGCGGCCGATTCGGCATACGACCAGTACACCAGCCGGTTGCTGGCGAATTTGGGGTCGAGCACCACATCGAGCAGCCCGCCCTGGCCCACGGCGGCCACCGGCGGCAGGCCGGGCAGGGGTGGACCCAACTTGCCATCGCTGCCCACGATGCGCATGCGGCCGGGCCGCTCGGTCACCAGCATGCGGCCGTCGGGCAAGAAAGCCAGGGCCCAGGGGTTGACCAGGCCGTTGGCCACCACGGCCACCTTGGGCTCGGTGGCTTGGGCAGCCGGGGCTACCGGGGCCAGCAAGCAGGCGGCCAACGCAGCGGCCATGGCCTGGCGGCGCTTCAATCGAACCATTGCACCGAGCATCAAGAAACCTCCACGGCGGCTTCCACCACCATTTGCAAACTCTGCCGACCCTGAAATTCATTGACATCCAGCCGGTACGCCAGCCGCACCCGCGCAGGCAGTGGCTCGGCGTGGCCGAACCAGATCGCATCGCGCACCTGGCCGGCGTGGCGCACACGCAGTTTGAGGTGCTTTTCGCCCACCAGGCGCTGCTGCAGCACGTCCACCTCGTCGCAGAACACCGGCGCCTCGAAACCCTGGCCCCACACCTGCGCATCGAGCGTGGCCACGGTGCCCAGGTTGAAGTGTTCGATGCCCAGCGGGCCGTCGGTGGGCAATTGCCGCTGCAGTGCGGCGGGCTGCAGCCACTCGGCCGCCACCTGCTGCAGGGCTTGCGCAAACCGCGGCCAATCGGCCTCGGCCAGGGTGCAGCCGGCGGCCATGGCGTGGCCGCCAAAGCGCAGCAGCACGCCGCTTTGGCGCTTGCTGACCAGATCGAGCGCATCGCGCAGGTGAAAGCCCGCAATCGACCGGCCCGAGCCCTTGAGCAGCCCGTCCTGCCCGCGTGCCAGCACGAAGGTGGGGCGGTGCAGGCGGTCTTTGAGCCGGCCGGCCACGATGCCGACCACACCTTCATGGAAACCGGGGTCGTAGATCACCAGCGCGGGCGGCGCGCCAGCCACATCACCCTGGGCCAGCAGCAATTGATCGACCAGCACCTCGGCCTGGGCACGCATGTCGGCTTCGACCTCGCGGCGCTCGCGGTTGATGGCGTCCAGCTGCTGGGCCAGCTCACCGGCGCGGGTGGGGTCGTCGGTGGTCAGGCACTCGATGCCCAGGGTCATGTCGCTCAGCCGGCCGGCGGCGTTGATGCGCGGGCCCAGGGCAAAGCCGAAGTCGAAGGCCGAGGCTTGCTCGGGCCGGCGACTGGCGGCGGCAAACAGGGCCGCCACACCGGCGTGCATGCGGCCCGAGCGGATGCGCTTGAGCCCCTGCGCCACCAGGCGGCGGTTGTTGGCGTCCAGCCGCACCACATCGGCCACGGTGCCCAGGGCCACCAGGTCGAGCAGGGCATCAAGGCGCGGCTGGTTGCCGGCGTCGAACACGCCACGCGCGCGTTGCTCGGCCCGCAGCGCCAGCAGCACGTAGAACACCACGCCCACACCGGCCAGGGCCTTGCTGGCAAAGCCGCAGCCGGGCTGGCTGGGGTTGACGATGACGTTGGCATCGGGCAGTTGCACCGCGCCATCGCCATCGACGGCAGGCAGGTGGTGGTCGGTCACCAGCACCTGCAGACCGAGCGCACGCGCATGGGCCACGCCGGCGGTGCTGGCGATGCCGTTGTCGACGGTCATCAGCAACTGCGGCGGGTGCAGCGCATCGCGCGCCAGGGCCAGGTCGACGATGGCCGGAGTCAGGCCGTAACCGTGCACCGCGCGGTCGGGCACCACATAACCCACCAGCGCCGGTGCGGCGCCCAGCATCACCAGCCCGCGCAGGGCCACGGCGCAGGCGGTGGCGCCGTCGCAGTCGTAATCGGCCACGATGCAGATGCGGGCCCGGGCGGCGATGGCGTCGGCCAGCAGCACGGCGGCATCGGCAGCACCCTTCAGCGCGGCGGGGGGCAGCAGGCGGGCCAGGCCGTCGTCCAGGTCGTCGGGCGACGACACGCCGCGCGCGGCCAGCAGGCGGGCCAGCAGCGGATGCACGCCCGATTGCTCCAATGCAAAGGCCACGCGGGGCGGTACATCGCGGGTGGTGATGGTGGGGCTGGGGTTGCTCACAAGGCCTCCAGCACGGCCAGGGCGCCGGGCTTGCGCCACAGGCCGGCCACCCGATCCCACAGGCCTTGCGGCGCGGGGCTGAAGGTGGTGGCAACGCGTTCACCGCACAGCGTCAGTCGGGCGGCGGGGCCGGCGTCGAGCAGGGCTTGGATCGGCCCGGCGTCCAGCGCGCGCCAGGCCTCGCACCAAGCGGCCCAGTCTTCGTCCAGGGCGGGCTCGCCGAGGCGGACGTCGACTTGCGGCGCTGTGAGTGCGGGGCTGCTGGGTGTTTGCGCGGTAGGCAGGCGGCCACAACCGCTCAGCCAGAACGAGTTGACGGTGGGCAGGCCGGCAGTTTCGCGGTGGTCGTTCACTGCATGGGTGTACAGCAGCATCTGCACCTCGTTCTGCAGCCGGCGGATCAGGCGGGCGCTGCGGTGGTCGGGCAGCCAGGGGTCGACGTTGCGGCCGGTCACCCGGTCGAGCGAGGCGGTGGCCAGGCCGTCGAACAGCGCATGCGTGGCCAGCCACTGGCCCGGCGCAGCCCAGTGCAAGGTGAAGCCTTCGGTCTCGAACAGCGGGCGCACGCTCTCGATCAGCGCGCGCGAGGTGGCTTCGTCCAGTTGCAGGCTGGCCGCTGGGGTGAGCCCCACCTGGTCTGCGCCCACATGCAGGTGCACGGGGGTCAGCAGGCCCCAGGCGGCCGACGCATCCAGGCCCAGCGCCGCGGCCTGGCGCGCGGCCCAGGGCAGGGCTTCGTCGGGGCCATGGGCCCAGCCCAGGGCGGCGGCCAGGGCTTGTTCGTGCGGCGGGTTCAGGCTGAACTCGTCGCTGCCCAGGGGCGTGGCCGGCTGCAGGCGGGCCAGCAAGCGGTCAAGCCGGGGCAGGACCAGGGATTGCAGGGCGTGCCGGCCTGATTCAGACACGGTGCCGGCAAATGGGACGATGAGGTGCATGTGCGGCCGATTATCGGGATGCTTGGCCCACCGACCGCCGCTGCCCCCACTGTTAGCATCGCCGCCCTATGAATTGGCCCTACGAATGGCAGATCGGCTGGCGCTACACCCGCGCTGGCCGCGCCGGGCGGCGCAACGGTTTCATCTCCTTCATCTCGCTGGCCTCGGTGCTGGGCATCGCCCTGGGCGTGGCGGCGCTGATCATCGTGCTCAGCGTGATGAACGGCTTCCAGAAGGAAGTGACCGACCGCATGCTCAGCGTGGTGGCGCATGTCGAGGTGTTCGACACCCAGGGCAATGCCCTGGCCGATTGGCGTGCCACGGCGGCGCAGGCCACCAAGAACCCGGCGGTGGTGGCGGCGGCGCCCTTCATCGCCATGCAGTCATTGATTGCCCGGGGTGACGAGATGCGCGGCGCGGTGGTGCGCGGGATCGACCCGGCCGAAGAGGTGAAGGTAACGCCCCTGGCCGCGCAAATGGGCAAGGCCGGCCTGCTGACGCAACTGCAGCCCGGCGCCTGGAAGATCGTGCTGGGTGGTGAGCTGGCACGCAGCCTGCGTGTGCGGGTGGGCGATACGGTGACGCTGGTGGCGCCCGGTGGGCAGGTGACGCCGGCGGGCACGGTGCCGCGTTTGAAAAGCTTTACCGTGGCCGGCACCTTCGATGCGGGCCACTACGAGTACGACAACGGCCTGGCCCTGATCCACCTGGACGACGCGGCCAAGCTGTACCGCCTGGACGGCGCCACCGGCGTGCAACTGAAGCTGGCCGACCTGCACCAGGCCCGCGCCATCGCCAGCCAGCTGATCGACCAGTTGCCCGCCGGCCTGCTGGTGCGCGACTGGACCCGCACCAACCGCAACTGGTTTGACGCGGTGCAGCTGGAAAAGCGGCTGATGTTCATCATCCTCACCCTCATCGTGGCGGTGGCGGCCTTCAACCTGGTCAGCACGCTGGTGATGACGGTCACCGACAAGCGCGCCGACATCGCCATCTTGCGCACGCTGGGCGCCAGCCCGCGGTCCATCATGGGCATCTTCGTGGTGCAGGGCGCCGCCAGCGGGGTGATCGGCACGGCCAGCGGCGTGGGCCTGGGGCTGTTGATCGCCTACAACATCGGCACGCTGGTGCCGGCGCTGGAACGCCTGCTGGGCGTGGCCTTCTTGCCGGCCAGCGTCTATTTGATCAGCCGCATGCCCAGCGACCCGCGCCTGGCCGATGTGCTGCCCATCACCCTCGTCTCGCTGCTGCTGGCCTTCGTGGCCACGCTCTACCCGAGCTGGCGTGCCAGCCGATTGAAGCCCGCCGAGGCCCTGCGCTATGAATGAGCCGGTGCTTCGAGCCACGGGTCTGGCCAAACGCTTCACCGAAGGCGGGCTGGACGTGCCGGTGCTCAACAACGTGAGCCTGCAGGTGCAAGCCGGCAGCACGCTGGCGGTGGTGGGCGCATCGGGCTCGGGCAAGAGCACGCTGCTGCACCTGCTGGGCGGGCTTGAATCACCCAGCGCCGGCCAAGTGCTGCTGATGGGGCAGGATCTGGCTACTTTGGGCGCGGCCGAGCAGGGCCGCTGGCGCAACCTGCACCTGGGCTTCGTCTACCAGTTTCACCACCTGTTGCCCGAGTTCACCGCGCTGGACAACGTGGCCATGCCGCTGCGCATCCGCCGCGACAGCGTGGCCAGCGCGCGCGCGCAGGCCCAGGCCATGCTGGCCCGGGTGGGCCTGGCCGACCGCGCGTTGCACCACCCGTCGCAGCTGTCGGGCGGTGAGCGCCAACGCGTGGCGATTGCCCGGGCCTTGGTCACCCACCCGGCCTGCGTGCTGGCCGACGAGCCCACCGGCAATCTAGACCGAGGCACCGCCGACGCCGTGTTCGGCCTGATGATGGACTGCGCCCGCGAGCAGGGCACGGCGTTTGTCGTCGTTACCCATGATGCGGCGCTGGCGGCGCGGTGCGGGGCAACCTTGAAGCTGGCGCGCTGACCGGGGAACTTGCCATGGGCAGGCAATGCGCGGCAAGAAAAAAGGCCCCGCAGGGCCTTTTGGATGCTGGCTTGGTCTGCAAGCAGATCAAGCGGCGCGCTGGTTGCGCCGGCGGGCGCTCAAGCCCAGGCCAGCCAATGCCATACCGGCCAGCCACAGGCTGGTCGGCTCGGGCACGGTCGAGAAGCGGGCGTCGTTGTCGGTATCCTGCATGAACGAGAACTCACCAAAACGCAGACCGGTCTGGCCGAAATTGACGGTGACTTTATGGAACAGGTCGCCCACCGCAGCATTCGCGATGATGGCCACGACCTCGGAATAGTCCACAGTCACATCGCAACTGGTGCAACCTGAGGCGAAGGCAAAGTCAAGACCCGAGGCCGAGCCCGGCGTTCCCTGGGAGGGTTGAGCGGTGTCGAACACGGTGAGCCCGCCGGTGCCCGACAGCATCAGCTGGGTCAACTGACCGAGGTTGTCATTGGTGATGCTGAACTGCCAGGGCGACGAGAAGGTATTGCCATCCAGATTGAGGCTCCAGCCATTGCCCGAAACGCCACCAGAGTTTGCACCTGTGGTCGCCCAGGCCAGGGTCTGGCTGCCCGCCCTGGAGAACACAGCGGTAACCTGCATGCCCGACATCATGGCGCCGGTGGTTGCAGAGCCCGTGAGGCCCGGAATGTCGTCCTGAACACTCATGTCCTTGTTGATCACGACGGACCCGGCTTGCGCGCTGGTTGCGGCAAGCACGGCGCTGAACACGGCGGTCAGCAGCACTGATTTAGATGACAATTTCAAGGGTTTCTCCCAGTTGGTGAAGTCAGCGTCCAGGCAGCATTGAGGCAAAGGCCCACGCATTTCGAACGAAACCGTGCAAAAGCAAAGTTCGCGCCACTTGAAAAAGTCATTTCAAATCAATGGCCCGATGGGATCCCCCTAAATCAAGGTGTTAACAAATTCGACTCCCTAGTTTGAGGGACATAACACCGTTGGCAAAGTGCAGCGGTATCTGACCCATCGTTCGATCTGAGCCATTGCCTCGGATACTCATTTGCAGGCCATTTGATTTTCGGATTCTCCTTCGTCGAGATCGAACTCCAGTCATTCCGCAGTTCCCGGTAGCGGCAACATTCCCACTCGATACGCGGTTCAAACGCAGGAAGCCGACCATCCCCTTCAAGGGGGATAGCGTTGGACTCCAGGCTGCCTAGCATCCGGGCCTTGCCGTTTCGGAGCCTGCGATGAATATCTACAACCCCATGGGGGCCGTCATAGGCCAGCGCCAGGCGGCCGCGTTGCCTGGCTTGCAACGCCTGCCCGCCTCGGTGGGTGACGGCGATTTCGACCGTTTCGGCCGGGCTCTGGCGGCCTATGCCAACAATGATTGGGCCCAGGCCTACGCCACCCTGGGCGCCCTGGCCGATGAAGGCCACCGTGAATCGGCCCGCCTGGCCCTGCAGATGACCCGCCACGGGCAGCGCCTGTTCGGCATGCGGTTCGAGTTGTCGGCCCGCCGCCAGGCCTACTGGGTGGCGCTGGCCGGCGCCTTGGCGCCGTTGTCCGCTTGATCCGAGTGCATGCCCTGCCCAGGTGATTGACAGCTGCTGCGCCAGGCCGGGACACTGGGCCGCACCCACCATCACGGCCCGCGACGCAGGCCGACATCCTAGGAGAACCCGATGTTCATCAACATCCTGAAACAGTCCGCCCTGGCGATCGCACTGGTCGTCGCTGGCGTGAGCGTGGTCTCGGCCCAGCAGGAGGACGAGCGCCCGTTCGTTATCGAGGGTCGGTCCTTCGTCAACCAGGGTGCCTTTATCGCCGCGGGCCACCGCTGCGGCACGCCGCACCACGACGAAGACCGTGTGACCGAGATTGACCGCGTGATGGCGGCGCACCGCGCCAAGCTGCAGCAATGGGCCAAGCCGGGCACGACGCCCGCGGTCACTGTGGTCAATGGCGGCACCATTCCCGTGTACGTGCATGTGATCAGGAACCTGGCTGGGGCGGGCAATGTGAGCGACGGGATGATCACCAGCCAGATCTCGGTGCTCAATGCAGCCTATGCCAGCACCGGCTGGCAGTTCCAACTCGTGGCCACTGACCGGACAACCAACGACAGCTGGTACGCGATGAGCCCGGGCAGCACGGCCGAAAGCCAGGCGAAGAATGCGTTGCGCCAAGGAACTGCGGACGACCTGAACATCTACATCGCTGGCATCGGTGGCGGGTTGCTCGGCTGGGCGACCTTTCCATCCGACTACGCCAGCAAACCGAAGATGGACGGCGTGGTGATTCTGAACAATTCCCTGCCTGGCGGAACTGCCGCACCGTACAACCTGGGCGACACCGCCACCCACGAGGTAGGCCACTGGATGGGGCTGTACCACACCTTCCAGGGCGGCTGTGCGCGCCAGAGCACCGGCGGTGACGGCGTGGCCGACACGGCAGCCGAGAAGTCGCCTGCCTACGGCTGCCCGGTCGGGCGCGATTCCTGCGGCAATATTGCCGGTGTCGATCCGATTACCAACTTCATGGACTACAGCGACGACGCCTGCATGAACTCCTTCACCCTCGGCCAGACAGACCGGATGAAGTTGGCGTTCTCGACCTACCGCTACGGCAAGTAAGCCGCCTCAGCGCGGCGGCGGCTGCCAGTCCAGCACTGGATTACGGCCGTCGCTGCAGACCCAGGCCACCACCCGCAGTCCGGGTTGCAGCCGGCCGCGGCGGCGCTCCACCGCAGCCCAGTCGCCCGGCTGAAAGGGCTGCCCGACCAGCAGAAACCAAGGCGACGGGTCGTCGGTACCGGGATGGCGCAGGCGCACCGTCTCGGTCGTGGCCCAGTCGGTGCGGATCTGCAGGTCGGTGTGGCCCCGCTGCCGCGCATAGCGCAGCGGCCACCCGTCATACGAAGTGAGCTGGTCGCGCGGGCAGCCGGCCTGCGTTGGTGGCTGCATGCGCGGCTGCGCGACGCTGGCGGCACCGGCAGCGGCCAGCAACCAGGCCATGGCGGCCACGCGCTTCGGGGTCATGGGGGCACGATCATGGTGTGTAGTTGATCGAGCGGCGGGGCCCATGGCGTGCGGATCAAAGCACCCGGCCGAACCACCACACGCTCAGGCCCCCGGCCAGTACGGCCAGCACGGCGCCCAGCAGGGCAAACAGCGCGGTGATTTCGGTTTCTTTGGTTTCGACCACCAGGCGGCTGCTCAGGCCCTGGTAGACCTGCTTCAGATCCTCGGCCGTGCCGGCGTAGAAGTAATTGGCGCGGGTCGCGTTGGCGATGTTCTTGAGCGTGTCTTCGTCCAGCCGCACCCGCATGCTCCAGCCTTCGAAGCCGATGGTCTCGCCCGCCTTGGTACCGATGCCCACCGTGTACACCTTGACCCCGCGCTCGGCGGCCATCTTGGCCGCCTCCATCGGGTCGGGCCCGGTGGTGCGCTGGCCATCGGTGAGCAGGATGACGGCGCCTGAGCGGAAGCTGCCCGGCTCCACCGGCGTGAAAGGCTTTTTGACCTTTTGATCACCCGGTGCGGCGGGCATTGCGCGCTGGCCGGTGATCTGGCTCAGGTCGATGCCCTCGTCCGGAAACAACGTGGCCAGCGACAGCACCAGGCCCGAGCCGATCGCCGTGCCGCGCTGCAGCTGGAAGCGGTCGATGGCGGCCACCACGTCATCGCGGTTGAAGGTGGGCGGTTGCACCACGGCGGCGGTGCCTGCAAACGACACCACGCCGATGCGCACCGTGCGGGGCAGGCCGGCCACGAAAGCCTTGGCCGCTTCTTGCGACGCCACCAGCCGGTTGGGCTGCACATCGGTGGCGCGCATGCTGCCCGACACGTCCATGGCCAGCACGATGGTCTCTTGCACCGACGGCAGCTTCAACTTGGCCACTGGCCGGGCGGCGGCCAGCAGCAGCACCGCCAGTGCCAGCAGCAACAGGGCCGGCGGCACATATCGGCGCCAGCCGGGGCCGGCACCCATGGCCTGCTTGACGATGGCCAGACTGGGCAGCGTGACCATGTGCTTCTTGCGCCGGCGCAAAAGGGCCAGGTAAGCCCACACCAGCATTGGCAGCACGGCCAGGGCCCACAAGGCATCGAGCCAGAGAAAGTTCATGGCACGACCCTCCGCGGGGCACGCTGCTGGATGAGCGCTTGGCTGCGGCCCGGCGCCCTCATGCCAGGGCCTCCAGGGCGGCGGCGGGCAGGTGGTGGTGGGCAGGCGCCCGGGCGCGCTGGCGGCGCAGGGCCACATAGCGCAGCAAGGTGGCCAACAGGTCGTCGTGGGTGGCCAGCTCGAGCACGTCGACGCCGGCACGGGTCAGCTGGGCGCGCAGGGCGGCCTCGTGCTCGGCGGCCAGGGCCTCGAAGCGCTGGCGAAAGCCGGCGTCTTGCGTGTCGACCAGCAACTGCTCGCCGGTTTCGGCGTCCTGAACAGTGAGCAGCCCGACATCAGGCAAGGCCATTTCCAGCGCGTCGAGCAGGCGCACGGCCAGCACCTCGTGGCGCTGGGCCAGGCGGCCCAGGGGCGCGGCCCAGCCGGGCTCGCTGATGAAATCGGACAGCACGAAGACCATGGCGCGCCGGCGCAACAGGCCCTCGGCCTGGGCCAGCAGCTCGGCCAGGCGGGTGGGCGGCATGGCGCTCGGCAGGTCGGGCGATTTGTCGGCAGATTTGTGGGCCGATTTGTCGGCGGTCTGCGTCAGAGGCGGGCGCTGGCGCAGGCGGGCCAGCAACTGCAGCACCTGGCGCCGGCCCAGGCCGGGTGGCAGCACCTGCAGCTGCAGGGCGGGCTGGGCGGCAGCGGGGTGGTACAGCACGGCGCCCACGCGGTTGCCGTGGCGGGTGAGCAGGCGGGCCAGGGCGGCCACCAGGGCTTCGGTGACGGCCAGCTTGGTGCGGTCGGTCGAGCCGAAGTCGAGGCTGCCCGACAGGTCGACCAGGAACCAGGCGCTGAGCTCGCGGTCTTCGGTGTATTGGCGAACATGCGGCACTTGCAGCCGGGCGGTGACGTTCCAGTCGATGTGGCGCACGTCGTCGGCATGCTGGTATTCACGCAGGTCGGCCAGGTCGAGCCCGGCGCCGCGCCACAGGCTGCGGTGGCTGCCCTGCAGCAGGCCGTCGAGCCGACGCAGCACCGTCCATTCCACGCGGCTGAGCAGTGCCTCGGCCGCCGCAGCGTTGCTGGCTTGGCCAACGGGCGCAGCGGAACCGGCTTCGCCGGGCCGCCGGGGCTGCGCCCCTGGGGGGGCGGCGGCCGCAGGTCGCGTCGAGGGGAGGCTCATCCTGCCGCGTGCTGCATGGGTTTGTCGGGCAAAGGCAGCCTGGCCATCACCTTGGCGATGAGCGCGTCGGCCGTCAGGCCTTCGGCCAGCGCCTCGTAGCTGAGCACCAGGCGGTGGCGCAGGCAGTCGGCAGCCAGGTCGCCCAGGTCTTCGGGCAGCACGTAGGCGCGGCTGCGCATGAAGGCCAGGGCGCGCGCCGCTTCGACTAGCGAGATGCTGGCGCGCGGGCTGGCGCCATAGCTCAAGAAGCGGCCCAGTTCGGCCAGGCCATGGCGCTCGGGCCGGCGCGTGGCGCCCACCAGCTTGACCGCGTACTGGATCAGGCTGGGGTCGACATACACCTGTCGGCAGGCCTGCTGCAACGCGGCCAGATCGGCCATGCTGGCCACTGGCTGGGCCGTCAGCGGCGGGCCGATGACCCGCTCGACGATGACGAACTCTTCTTCGTCGCTGGGGTAGTCGACCAGCACCTTCATCATGAAGCGGTCGACCTGGGCCTCGGGCAAGGGGTAAGTGCCTTCGGTTTCGATCGGGTTTTGCGTGGCCATCACGACAAAGGGCGTGGGCACCGCGTGCGCCGTGCCGGCGATGGTGACCTGCCGCTCCTGCATCACTTCGAGCAGGGCGCTCTGCACCTTGGCCGGGGCGCGGTTGATCTCGTCGGCCAGCAGCAGGTTGGCAAACACGGGGCCCAAGGTGGTGCCGAACTCGCCGGTCTTCTGGTTGTAGATGCGCGTGCCCACCAGATCAGCCGGCACCAGATCGGGCGTGAACTGGATGCGCTTGTAGCTGCCCTGCAAGGTGGCGGCCAGGGTGCGCACGGTCAGGGTCTTGGCCAGGCCGGGCACGCCTTCGACCAGCAGGTGACCCTGGGCCAGCAAGGCCACCATCACCCGTTCGAGAAACCGGTCCTGGCCCACCACCACGCGCTTGACCTCGTAGAGGATGCGCTCCATCAGTTGGGAAGATTCGGCGGCAATCGTGCGGGGTGTGTTCATGCGCTCAGGGGCTGAGGTGGTGGGGCATCAAAATGGGGGCATGCCGGCGGCGGCGGCGGCGTTTTCGATCGGCACGGCAAAGCCGATACCGATGAAGGTGCGCTGCTGGTTGGGGTTCATGATGGCGGTGACGATGCCCACCACATGGCCGTCCATGGTGACCAGCGGCCCGCCCGAATTGCCCGGGTTGGCGGCGGCATCGAACTGGATCAGGTTGGTCAGCGTGCGCTGGCCTTCGCGCGAGCGGAACTCCCGTTTCAGCCCTGACACCACGCCCTGCGATGCCGACGGCCCGATGCCGAAGGGAAAGCCCACCGCCAGCACCGCCTCGCCCGGCTGCAGGCCGGCGGTGGAGCGCATGGTGGCCGCGTGCAGGTCGTCGGGAATGGTCTTGGCCTGCAGCACGGCCAGGTCGTGTTCGGGCTGCAGGCTCACGATGATGGCCTCGCTCTCGCTGCCATCGGCAAAGTTGACGGTGATACGCGCGGCGCCCTGCACCACGTGCAGATTGGTCAGGATCAGGCCCTTGTCGACGATGACCACGCCGGTGCCCACGCTGCGGCCGTCCAGGGTGTCGTGGTCGGGCGGACTGGCGGCACCTGTGGCCTTGCCCGCCGCGCCCGATGCGGCCCGCGCCGGTTCACCCACCACCCGCACCACTGAGGGCAGCACCGCCTCGTAGGCGGCGGCCCCTGGCGACGGCAGTGGCGCCTTGGCGATGGAATCACGCAGGGCGCTGTCGATCTGCTCGATGGTGAGCGGGCGCTGCACCCGGGCTGTCCAGGCGGGCCAGCCGGCCAGGGTGGCCAGCAGCAGCATGGCGGCGGCCCAAAGCCAGCGTTCGCGGCGGGCCAGTCGCTGGCGCAAGGTGCGGCTCGGGGCGTTGTCCGGGCCCATGGTGCTATCGGCCACCGGGGCAGCGGGCGGCACTGCGGCTGCAGGCAATGCAGCACGTGCAGGGGATCGGCTGTACAGCGAGGTGCGTGCCATCGTCACCGGCTCCGGCAGCCACCACTGGCTGCTGCGCGACCACGGTATCACGGCCTCGGGTGCCTTGCCGCAGTGCTTCATTTGACCCCGCCGTGTGCTTGAGGCGGCATGATGCCGGCATGCCTGTACCCCTGCCGGCCTGGATCGACACGCACTGCCATCTCGACGCGGCCGAGTTCGACACCGACCGCGCCGCCGTGGCGCAGCGTGCGCGTGCTGTCGGCGTGCGGATGCAGGTGTTGCCGGCGGTGATGGCCTCGGGCTTCGATACCGTGCGTGCCCTGGCCTATGCCGAGGGCCTGGCCTACGCGCTGGGCATCCACCCCCTGTACGTGGACCGCAGCGCCGATGCCGACCTGGACCGCCTGGCCGATGCCCTGAGCCGCCATCGTGACGACCCGCGCCTGGTGGCCGTGGGTGAAATCGGGCTCGATCACTTTGTGCCCGGGCACGACTTGGCGCGCCAGGAGCGCTTCTACCTGGCGCAGCTCAAGCTGGCGAAGAGCGCCGGCCTGCCGGTCATCCTGCACGTGCGGCGCTCGGCCGACGCGCTGCTCAGCGGCTTGCGTCGCATCGCCGTGCCGGGCGGCATCGCCCATGCCTTCAATGCCAGCCGGGTGCAGGCGCAGGTGTTCACCGGCCTGGGATTCAGGCTGGGATTCGGTGGGGCGATGACCTTTGAGCGCGCCTTGCAGATCCGCCGCCTGGCCACCGATCTGCCGGCCAGCGCCCTGGTGCTGGAGACCGATGCACCCGACATTCCGCCGCACTGGCTGTACCGCACGGCCGAGCAGCGCCTGGCGGGCCAGACCAGCCGCAACGAGCCGGCCGAGCTGCCGCGCATCGCGGCCACGCTGGCGGCTCTGCGGGGCTGGACGCTGGCCGAGACCGCAGCGGTGACCACCGCCAACGCCCTGGCAGCGCTGCCCCGGCTGGCGCCGCTGTGCGCCGAAGAAATCAGCGGCTGCGCGGGGTGATGGGCGTCTCGGGCACCGGGTACTCGGCCGCGCCAAAGGTGGCGACGACGGCCTTGTGGGTGTCGAAATACACCTGCCAGTAATGGTTGGTGTGGGTGTAGGGGCGCACGCACAGCAGCGGGCCTTCGGGCGTGAACTGCATGATCTCGACATCGGGTGCCGGGCTGGCCACCACGTTGGGGATGGCGGCAATGGCCGTCTTCAGGCGGGTGATGGCGTCCAGCGGGTCAACGCTGTTGGCCACCTTGGCCGCGCAATCGACCCGGCGGTAGGGCAGCGTGGTGAAGTTCTGGATGCTTTCGGAGAAAACCTTGTTGTTGCCCACGATGGTCATCACGTTGTCGGGCGTGATGATGGTGGTGCCGAACAGGCCCACCTCGTGCACCGTGCCGGTGACACCGCCGGCCTGCACAAAATCACCCACCTTGAAGGGGCGCAGCACCTGCATGAAGACACCCGCCGCAAAGTGCGTGAGCAGGCCGCCCCAGGCGGTGCCGATGGCCAGGCCGGCGCCGGCCAGCAAGGCGGCAAAGCTGGTGGTCTTGACCCCGAAGATGTCCAGGATGGCCAGCACCAGAACGATGTTGAGCACCACGCCCAGGATGGAGCGCAGGTAGTTCGACAGCGTGGCGTCCACCTTCTTGCCGGCCACCATGGCGGCGGCAAAGGCCCGCAGCGCCAGGCCGATCAGCCAGCGGCCGACAATCCAGGCGGCCAGGGCGCCCAGCATCTTCAGGCCGAAGTCGGCCCCCTGCGTGCTGAGAAAGTTGACGATGGCTTCGACATTCATGGGTGATTCCCTCCAAATCGTTGTGGTGGGCTGCCAGGGAGACAGCCGCCATGGCGCCTGAGAACCGGCGCATCTTGGCCGGCAAACCAGCGCCCGGCACCCTCCTTGCGGACAGGCCGGCCGTGCTGCCGGTGTGTTTGCAGGCGCACCTGCCGCCACGCCTGCAAGGCCTGGCGCCGGTGGCCGGGCCGGGCACACGCTTGCTGGTGCTGGGCAGCTTTCCCGGCATCGCATCGTTGCGGGCCTCGCAATATTACGGGCACCCGCGCAACCATTTCTGGCGTCTGCTGGGGGCGATCTGGGGGGTCGATCTGATGGTCAAGCCCTATGCCGACCGGCTGGCGCTGATGCAGACCCACGGCGTGGGCCTGTGGGATGTGTACGCCGCCTGCCGCCGCGAGGGCAGCCTGGACAGTGCCATCGAAGCGGCCGAGCCCAACGACCTGGCCGGCCTGGCCCTGCGCCTGCCGCTGCTGCAGGCCATCGCCCACAATGGCG
>JANOAQ010000806.1:0-1735 GCA_031411195.1 Burkholderiaceae bacterium
CACCGCCGGTGGCATGAGCGCGGCGATTGCGGTGGTGGAGGCCTTGAAAAAGACCAACGGTGATGCATCCGCCAACAAGCTGATCCCGGCGATGGAGGGCATGAGCTTCCAGACGCCCAAGGGCAAGATGGTGTTCCGCAAGGAAGACCACCAGGCGCTGCAGGACATGTACCACTTCAAGATCAAGGTGGACCCGGCCTTCGCCTGGGGCGTGCCTGAGCTGGTTCGGGAAATCAAAGCGGAAGAGATGCAGGTTCCCATCCGGAACAAGCGTTGAGCTGTTGGTCAACGGGCTGCGGCGCAACCAAGCGGACGCCGTGGAACCGGCTTTGCCGGGCCGCCGGCGGCGCCCCCTTGAGGGGGAGCGGCGAAGCCGCTGCGGGGGTGGGTGAATGTTAGAAACGAAGGATCTGACGATCCGCTTTGGCGGGCACGTGGCCGTGGACCACGTGTCGTGCGCGTTTGCGCCCGGCACGTTGACGGCCATCGTGGGCCCCAACGGCGCGGGCAAGACGACCTACTTCAACCTGATCTCGGGCCAGCTGCCGGCCAGTGAAGGCACGGTGCTGCTCGAAGGGCAGGACATCACCACGCTGGCCGCGCCGCTGCGCACGCGGCGCGGGCTGGGCCGGGCTTTTCAGCTGACGCAGTTGTTCGCCAACCTGACCGTGCGCGAAAACGTGCGCCTGGCCATCCAGGCGCGTGAAGCCGGGCGGGGCCACGGCGGTGGCTGGGGTGGGGTCGATCTGCTGCGGGTCTGGCTGGACCGCAAGGCCTGGATAGACGAGGCGCAGGCCGTGCTCGATCAGGTGCGCCTGGCCGACAAGGCGGCGCAGTTGGCGGCAGCGCTGCCGCACGGCGACCAGCGCAAGCTGGAAGTGGCGCTGCTGATCGCGCTCGACCCGAAAGTTTTCATGTTCGACGAACCCACGGCGGGCATGAGCGTGGACGAGGTGCCAGTGATCCTGGACCTCATCCGCGCACTCAAATCCAGGCGCGACTGCACGATCTTGCTGGTGGAGCACAAGATGGACGTGGTGCGTGAACTGGCCGACCGCATCATCGTGCTGCACAACGGGCAGCTGGTGGCCGATGGTGAGCCGGCGGCGGTGATCGCCTCGCCCATCGTTCAACAGGCCTACCTGGGCATGGCGACGGAAGAGGCAGCATGACGACCCCATTGCTGGAGTTGAGCGGTGTGCACACCCACATCGGCGCGTACCACATCCTGCACGGCGTGGACTTTGCCGTGCCCGAGGGCCAGGTGACCATGCTGCTGGGCCGCAACGGCGCCGGCAAGAGCACCACGCTGCGCACCATCATGGGCCTGTGGCAGGCCAGCGCGGGTGAACTGCGTTTCAGGGGCCAGCGGCTGAACGGCCTGGCCACGCCCGACATCGCGGCGCAGGGCATTGCCTACGTGCCCGAGAGCATGGGCATCTTCACCGACCTAACGGTCAAGGAGAACATGGTGCTGGCCGCCCGCAGTGCGCGCAATGCCGACGAACTGGACACGGTGCGGCTGGAATGGATCTTCAATCTGTTTCCGGCGCTGCAAAAGTTCTGGCTCTACCCCGCCGGCAAATTGAGCGGCGGGCAAAAGCAGATGCTGGCCGTGGCCCGCGCCATCATCGAGCCGCGCGCGTTGATCCTGATCGACGAGCCCAGCAAGGGCCTGGCGCCGTCCATCATCAACAACCTGATCAGCGCCTTCAAGGAACTGAAGCGCCAGAAG
>JANOAQ010000807.1:0-2640 GCA_031411195.1 Burkholderiaceae bacterium
TGGAAGTGGTGGTAGAAGCTGGCCACCTCGGCCACGGCTGCCATCGGCAGGTTGATCTCGGCGGCCAAGGCCACCAGGTGGCGCTGAAACAGCGCGCCGAAGTGGTCGTTCAACGCGTGCAGGTATTCGATCAGCAGATCGCGCCGCAGCGCCCCTGCCGGCAACAGCGCCAGCACCTCGCCACGGGCCGTTTCATCGGGCTGGCGACCCTTGAGCATGGCTTGCCTGCGCTGCTGGCTGGGCAGACGTTGGCGCAAGGCCTCGGCACTGACCGTGGCCACAGTGGGCAGGGCGTTGGCACGGGTGGTGGCATCGGCAGAGGTCATGCGGCGTGGGGGGCAAAAGGCAACCCGCCATCATCGACGGGCAGCGGGGGCCGCGTCCAATCGAATCGGTGAACCGGGTGATTCAATGGCTGAATCGTGCCCGGCCATGCTAATCAAACCGGCAGGCCCAGCGCCCCGCTGTGCTGCGCCACTTCGGCCCGCCAATCGGCCCGCTGGGCCAGCGCCAGGGCCGCCTGCAGCGCCAGCGTAGGCCGGCTGCTGCCGCTGCTGAGCCAAGCGATTGGTGTGCCCAGCACTGGCGACACCAAGGGCCGCGCCACCAGCCCGGGCAGTGCCCGAGCCACCGCCACCAGCGCGCCGGGCAGCACGGCGGCCAGCGAGCCTTGCTGCACGGCTACCAGCAAGGCCAGCACGGCATTGGTTTCCAGCGCCGGCACCGGGCGCACCCCGGCACTGGCAAAGGCCTCGTCGATCAGGGCGCGAAAGTGCATCTCGGGCGTCAGCAAGCCCAGCGGCTGCAGGGCCGCATCGCGCCAGGGCAGCGGCGGGCCAAATGCAAACGGCGCCGCCGCCACGGCGCAGGCCTGCAGCAAGAAGCACTGCTCCTCGTACTGCGGCCACACGGCCAGCTGGCGGCTGCGCACCTCGGGCCGGTCGCTGTAGCCCAGGCCGATGTCGATGGCCAGGCTGTCGAGCCCGGCCTCGATCTCGGGCGAACTGAGCGAGCGCAGCACCGGCCGGATGCCCGGATGCAACGCCTGCAGCCGTACCGCAAAGCGCGCGGCCAGCGGCTCGGCGCTGGGCACCACGCCGATCTGCAGCACGCCGGTGGGCGCGCCGGCGCGGCTGGCCAGCGCCTGGCGCAGTGCTTCGGCCTCGTGCAGCAAACGATGGCCATGGGCCAGGGCCAGCTCGCCCTCGGGCGTCAAGCCCTCGTACTGCCGCCCACGCCGCACGATGGTGGCGCCCAAAGCTTCTTCCAGCGCCCGGATGGCGTTGGACAGCGCCGGCTGCGTGATGTGGCAAGCCTGCGCCGCCCGCCCGAAGTGGCGGTGCTGCTCCAACGCGGCGAGGTAGCGCAGGGATTCGAGGAGGTTCATGGCATGGCAAGGATTGCAGGCAGACGGACATACCGACCGGCCCGATGAGTCTAGGGGTGCTGCAACCCAGGGTTCTCCTGCATGTAAGCGTTGACAGGTGCCCACGCTTTCTGGCGCAGGCAGACTGCTGACAACAAGGCTAGATGGCGCCACAGGCGCGCTGCAAAGGCCGGACAAGGGAGAAGAGAAATGACGCCTACAAAAATGGCGCCGACGGCCCTGGTGGCGCTGCGGCGCGCGCTTGGCGCGCAGGCCCTGGCCATGGCAAGTTGCCTGGCGATGCCAGCCTTGGCGCAGACCCTGACGGTCTATGAAGAGCAAGGCCAATTGGTGCGCGGCAGCCGCAACATCACAGCCATAGGCCACGACGCGCTGGGCGACCGCATCAACCCCTACACCGGCTCGCTGGAGTTCGTGCAGACCGACTTTGCACTGCCCGGCAACCACAATCTGCCCGTTGGCGTGGGGCGGCGCCTGAAGACGGGCAGCACCTTCTGGCAAGGCGCGCACTTTGCCGACTGGGAGTTGGAGATCCCGCACCTCAAAGGCACCTTCTCCAGCGTTGAAGGCTGGACCGTGGACCAATGGGGCGCCAACCGCACCAAGCGCTGCTCATTGTTTGACGCGCCGGGCGAAGCGCCCACGCAGACCCTTGGCGCCCGCGTCCTGGCCGAATCGTTCTGGAAAGGCAATTTCCTGGTGGTGCCCGGCGCTGGTGAACAAGAGATGCTGCGCCGAGCCGCCGGCAATGCGCTGCAGCCGGCAGACGGCTACAACTATCCTGTGGTTACCAAGGCCGGCTGGCAGTTTCGCTGCCTGGCCAGCCTGGCCAACGGCTGGGCGGGCGAAGGCTTCGTGGCGCTGTCGCCCGATGGCACCCAATACCAGTTCGACTGGCTGGTGACGCGGCCCACCAATTCGTACACCTCGGGTGTCAGCGGCGGCGGCGGTGGTGGCCTGGACCTGATCGCGCAACCGCGCCTGCGGCCCGGCATGGCCTTGGCACAAGCACAGCGCATTGGCAGCCCGCCCACCAACGACGTGGGTGTGGGCAACTTCCTGGCGCGCGATGACGTGCTGCTGCTGCCCACCCGCGTGACCGACCGGCTGGGCAACACCGTGACCTACAGCTACCACCCCACCCGGCACTGGCAGCTGCTGGCGATTGCCGCCAGCGACGGCCGCACCGTGAGCTTCACCTATGAAGGCACCAGCCAGCGCATCAGCACCGCCAGCACGGCTGGTCGTATCTG
>JANOAQ010000808.1:0-1882 GCA_031411195.1 Burkholderiaceae bacterium
TGCGGTCTGCAGGGCCGACGCCCCGGCGTGCCGGGCATTCGGCATGCGGCGCGGCCCGGTCACAAGCACCTGGGCGACACGCACCTGGGCGACAAGAACCAGGGCGAGGCGCTGCTATGGTGCGGCGCGCACCCGCCTTCCACCCCTCCCGCCCGGATTGATCGCATGAGCACGCCTGCCACCCACACAGCCACCCACACGCCGCCCCCGGCGGTGCCCTTTTGCGATCTGCCCGGTCTGCTGGCCGAGCACGCCCAGCAGCGCCCGGCGGCCACCGCACTGGTGGTGGGCGACAGGCGTGTCAACTACACCCAGCTCGATGCCCTGGCCAACCGGGTGGCCGCTTCGCTGCAACGCGACGGCTTCAGCCCGCGCGATGTGGTCGCTGTGTGCGGCAGCACCTGCGTGGAATACCTGGCCGTCTACCTGGGCGCGCTGCGCGCCGGTGGCGCGGTGGCGCCGCTGGCCCCCAGCTCGACCGCCGAGCAACTGGTCAGCATGGTGGCCGATTCGGGCGCACGCCGCTTTTTTGCCGATGCCGGCGTGCTCGATGCGCTGCAGGCCGCAGGCCAGGCGGTGCCGGTGGGTGTGCCCGTCACCCGGCTCGATGCGGTGCACGGCCAGGCGCCGCTGGGCGATTGGCTGCTGCCCGAAGGTGCACAACCCACGCCGGTGGCCATCGACCCGGCCTGGCCCTTCAACCTGATCTACAGCTCGGGCACCACCGGCACGCCCAAGGGCATCATCCAGTCGCATGCCATGCGCTGGGCGCACATCCAGCGCGCGGCCGTCTCGGGCTATGCGGCCGACAGCATCACCCTCATCGCCACGCCGCTGTACAGCAACACCACCCTGGTGTCGGTGATACCCACCCTGGCCTACGGCGGCTGCGTGGTGCTGATGCCCAAGTTCGACGCCCTGGCCTACCTGCAGAACGCGCAGCGCGAGCGGGCCACCCACACCATGCTGGTGCCGGTGCAGTACCAGCGCCTGATGGCACGGCCCGAGTTCGACCGCTTCGACCTGAGCAGCTTCCAGATGAAGTTCTCCACCAGCGCGCCGTTCCACGCCGACCTGAAGGCCGACGTGCTCAAGCGCTGGCCGGGCGGCCTGGTCGAGTACTACGGCATGACCGAAGGGGGCGGCACCTGCGTGCTGCAGGCCCACCTGCATCCCCACAAATTGCACACCGTGGGCCAACCCGCCGAAGGCCACGATGTGCGCCTGATCGACGAGCAAGGCCAGGAAGTGCCCCGTGGTGAAGCCGGCGAAGTGGTGGGCCGCTCACCCGGCATGATGAGCGGCTACCACAACCAGCCCACCAAGACGGCCGAGGCCGAGTGGTACGACAGCGAAGGCCGGCGCTACATCCGCACCGGTGACGTGGGCCGCTTCGACGAAGACGGCTTCATGGTGCTGTTCGACCGCCGCAAGGACATGGTCATCTCCGGCGGCTTCAACATCTACCCCAGCGACCTGGAAGTGGTGCTGCGCCAGCACCCGGCCGTGGCCGATGTGGCCGTGGTGGGCGTGCCTTCCACCGAGTGGGGCGAAACGCCGGTGGCCTGGGTGGTGCCGCAACCGGGCGCCACCGCAACGGCCGACGACGTGCGCCACTGGATGAACCAGCAGGTGGGCAAGAC
The DNA here is from genome assembly GCA_031411195.1 of Burkholderiaceae bacterium. GTDB lineage: Bacteria > Pseudomonadota > Gammaproteobacteria > Burkholderiales > Burkholderiaceae_C > Pseudaquabacterium. Next base: position 1,644 of record JANOAQ010000808.1, read on the forward strand.
CCAGCGCCTGTCGGGCCTGCGCTTCATCAATGAGCTGCCGCGCAGCGCCATCGGCAAGGTGCTCAAGCGCGAGCTGCGTGATCTGTGGCCGAAGGCCGGCGCGGCCTGAGATGTCTTCCCCCACGTCGCTTCGCTCCTGCCCCCCGAGGGGGCGCTCAGCCGCCTTGGGGCGGCCCGGCGGCGGCTGAGTTGCCAGCCCCCACGTCGCTGCGCTCCTGCCCCCCGAGGGGGCGCTCAGC
>JANOAQ010000809.1:0-8104 GCA_031411195.1 Burkholderiaceae bacterium
GCCCTGCTGCTGACGGGTGGCAGTGCCTTCGGCCTGGACGCGGCCACCGGCGTGGTGCGCTGGCTGGAAGAACGCGGCTACGGCGTGCAGGTCGGCCCGGCGCAGATACCCAGCGTGCCGGCCGCCGTGCTGTTTGACCTGTGGGTGGGCGATGCCCGCATCCGCCCCGATGCCGCCGCCGGCTACGCGGCCTGCGAAGCGGCCAGTGCGGCGCACCCGGCCCAGGGTTGCGTGGGCGCGGGCGCCGGTGCCAGCGTGGGCAAGCTCTTTGGCATGGCCCGGGCGATGAAGGGCGGCGTCGGCACGGCATCGCTCAAGGTAGGCGCCATCACCGTGGGCGCGCTGGTGGCGGTCAATGCCATCGGCGATGTGGTTGATCCGGCCACCGGCCGCGTGGTGGCCGGCGCCCGCGCCGACGATGGCCGCACGCCCCTGGACACCCTGGCCGCCCTCATCGACGGTCAGTTGCCCGCCCACCTGATGGCGGGCATGGCCACCACCATCGGCATCGTGGCCACCGACGCCCACCTCACCAAGGCCCAGGCCAACAAGCTGGCCGCCATGTCGCACGATGGCCTGTCGCGCAGCATCAACCCGGTGCACACCGCCGGCGATGGCGACGCGATGTTTGCCGTGGCCACCGGCGGCAGCGGCAAGCCTGGCCACCTCACCGTGCTGGGCGCCCTGGCGGCCGAGGTGACGGCGCGCGCCGTGCTCAATGCCGTGCGCGCGGCCCATGGCCTGCAAGACCCCCCTCTGCCCAGCGCCCGCGATCTGGGCCTGGCTTGACCCCGCTTCCTGGAGACACCCCATGCTGACCAACTGGCCCTTGCGCCGCCGCCACCTCACCCCCCTGCTGGCCGCCCTCGCGGCGGGCGCGCTGCTGGCCGGTTGTGCCACTGCGCCCGCCCCGGTTGCCCCCTCCGCAGGCGACGCCCAACCGCCCATCGTCTTCGTGCACGGCAATGGCGACACCGCCGCGCTGTGGACCAACACCCTGTGGCGCTGGGAGAGCAATGGCTGGCCGCGTGCGCGCCTGCATGCGGTGGACTTTCCCAACCCTGGCGCGCGCGACGACAACGGGGTGGCGCAGGCCGGCCGAAGCTCGGCCGACGAACAGATGCGCCACCTGGCCGCCGAGGTCGACAAGGTGCTGGCCGCCACCGGTGCGGTGAAGGTGGTGCTGATGGGCAACTCACGCGGGGGCAATGCGATCCGGCACTACATCGCCAACGGAGGTGGTACGGCCAAGGTCTCGCACGCCATCCTGGGCGGCACGCCCAACCACGGCGTGTGGGCCAACCCGGGCTTTCGGCCGAACAACGAGTTCAACGGTGCCGGGCCTTTCCTGAAGGCGCTCAACGCCCCCAAGGGGCCTGATGGCAACGAGGTAACGCCGGGCGTGCAGTGGATGACCCTGCGCTCGGACAACAACGACAAGTTCGCCCAGGCCGACGGCGTGTGGATCGGCGCCAAGGGCACGCCCACCAATGTGACGGCCGAAGGCCCGGCGCTCAAGGGTGCGGTCGACGTGGTGCTGCCCGGTCGTGACCACCGCGAGGTGAGCTACCACCCCGAGGCCTTTGCCGCGGCCTACCGCTTTGTCACAGGCCGCGCGCCCGGCACCACCAGCGCCCTGCATGTGACGCCCGAGGCCCAGGTGGTGCTCAGTGGCGTGGTCACCGGCTACGGCCCGGGTGGCGCCACCAACCTGCCGCTGGTGGGCGCCACGCTGGCGGTGTACGCGGTGGATGCCAACACCGGTGCACGGCGGGGTGCCGCGCTGATCGACCAGGCCATAGCCGCCGACGGCCGCTGGGGCCCGCTGAACACCGACGCCCGCACCGCGCTTGAATTTGTGCTGGACGCACCCGGCATGGCGATTGCCCACATCTATCGCACGCCCTTCCAGCGCTCGTCCAACATCGTCAACCTGCGGCCCGAGCGGGCGATTGCCGCAGCCGACCAGGACGCCGCAGCCATCGTCACCTTCACCCGCCCGCGCGCCTACTTTGGCATCCCGCGCGACGTGGTGTTGCTCGATGGCCAGCCGGCGCCAGGCATCCCGCCGGGCGTGGCCGGCGTGGCCAGCAGCAAGCTCAAGCTGAAGGACGGCGTGGGCCGCGCGGTGGTGGGTGAGTTCCGCTCGGGCGTGGTGGCCGATCGGCTGGTCGGCCTGGCCTGGCCAGCCAAGGAGCGCCACGTCACCGTGCTCGAACTGCCCGAATGAAGGCCGCCCGCCCGATTCGGCTGGACGACTTGCTGTTCAGCCAGGGCTTCGGCACCCGGCGTGAATGCGCTGGCCTGATCGCGCGTGGCCTGGTGCGGGTGGCTGGCCAGGTGCTGGGCGACCCGGCCGCGCCGCTGGTGGCTGACGAAGGCCTGGCCTTCGAGGTGGCCGGCCAGCCCTGGCTCTACCAGGCCCAGGCCCTGGTGCTGCTGCACAAGCCGGCCGGCTACGAGTGCTCGCAAAAGCCCAAGCACTGGCCCAGCGTGCTGCTGCTGCTGCCGCCCGCGCTGCGGCATCGGGGGGTGCAACCGGTGGGCCGGCTCGACCAGGACACCACCGGCCTGCTGCTGCTGACCGACGATGGTGCGCTGATCCACCGCCTCACTTCACCCAAGCACCATGTGCCCAAGGTCTACGAAGTGCAGACGGCCCGGCCCTTCGACGAAGCCCAGGCCCAGCGCCTGCGCAGCGGCGTGGTGCTCGACGACGACCCGTTGCCCGTGGGTGCCGAGGGCTGCGAGGTGACCGGCCCGCAATCGCTGCGGCTGACGCTGGTGCAGGGCAAGTACCACCAGGTCAAGCGCATGGTGGCGGCGGTGGGCAACCACTGCGAAGGTCTGCACCGCAGCGCCTTTGGCGGACTGACACTGGCCGATGGCCCGGCGCCCGGACAGTGGCGCTTTGTCACCGGCGCCGAGCGGGCCGCGTTGATGGCCAAGCCAGCAGCCCTGTCGGCTTGATGGACCTGCTGGGCCCGGCGCCACCGGCGGTGTGGCGGCGGTCGCTGTCCCGCGCGGCACGGCCGGGTGCGCAGGGCGTCGCGATAATCGTGCCATGCAGGTTTTTCATGGACTTCGTCACGCCGGGCCAGTCACCGGCCCGGGCTGCGCCGTCACCATCGGCAACTTCGACGGCGTGCACCGGGGCCACCAGGCCATGTTGGCCTTGCTCAACAGCGAGGCGCGCCACCGCAGCGTGCCTTCGTGCGTGCTGACCTTCGAGCCGCATCCACGCGACTACTTCTCACGCCGCATCGGCAAGCCCGAGCTGGCGCCCGCGCGGATCGGCACCCTGCGTGACAAGCTGGCCGAGCTCGAGCGCTGTGGCGTGCAACGCTGCGTGGTGGCGCGCTTCGACGAGCGCTTTGCCGCGCAAAGCCCGCAGGCCTTCATCGACGACGTGCTGGTGCGCGGCCTGCGCGCGCGCTATGTGCTGGTGGGCGACGATTTCCGCTTTGGTGCCAAGCGCGCCGGCGACTACGCCATGCTCGACGAGGCGGGCGGTGCCCACGGCTTCGACGTGGCGCGCATGCTCAGCTACGAGGTGCATGGCCTGCGGGTGTCCAGTTCGGCCGTGCGCGAGGCCCTGGCCGCTGGCGACATGGGCCGCACGGCGGCGCTGCTGGGCAGGCCCTATGCCATCAGCGGCCATGTGGTGCACGGCAGGAAGCTGGGCCGCACCCTGGGCTTTCGCACGCTGAACCTGCGCTTTGCCCATGCCAGGCCGGCGGCCATGGGCATCTTCGTGGTGGAGGTGCTGGGCCTGGGCGAGCAACCGTTGGCCGGCGTGGCCAGCCTGGGCGTGCGGCCCACGGTGGAAGACGCCGGCCGCGTTCTGCTGGAAGTGCACTGCCTGGATTGGCCCGCCCACCTGGGCAGCGACGATGCCTACGGCCAGGTGGTCACCGTGCGCCTGCTGCACAAGCTGCACGACGAGCGCAAATATGCCTCGCTGGACGAACTGCAGGCCGGCATTGCCCGAGACACCGCCGACGCTTTGGCCTGGCACGCGGCGCAGGGTTGAACGCGCCTCAGCCGCCGCCGGGCCGCCCCAAGGCGGCTGAGCGCCCCCTCGGGGGGCAGGCGCGACGCGACGTGGGGGCGGACATTTCAGTCCTTGCCCAGGTCCATCAGCAGGCGGGTGCTGAGGTACAGGCGCGGCACGATGGCGTCGATCTCGATGTACTCGTCCTGTGCGTGGTAGCCCCAGCCGGGCAGACCCAGGCTTTCGAGCACGGCGGCCTTGCCTGAGCGGCTGGCGTAACCCGCGTCGGTGCCACCCCCGGTGCCGGGCACCAGCTGCAGCGGCCGGTTGTCCAGCTCGGCATAGATGGCCTGGGCGCGCTTGGCCAGAGCCAGGGTGCGGGCGTCGCCGGCAAACGGCGGGCGGCCGATGTTGATCTTCACCGTGGTTTCGGTGTCGGGCACCTTGCGGTTGGCCACCTGGGCCTTGAGCGCGGCCTCCAGCTTGGCGGCGGCATCGGCGGTGGTCAGGCGCACATCGGCCGAGGCCCGGGCTTCGTCGGGGATCTGGTTGCGCACCTTGCCCGAGCTGGCTTCGGTCCAGTTGAGCTGGGCGCCGGGAATGCCCTTGGCAATGTCGGCGGTCTGGCCGATCTGGTGGGCCAGTTCCACCAGCGCGTTGCGGCCGAAATCGGGTGCAGCGCCGGCGTGTGAGGCCCGGCCCTTGACAGTCAATGTGGCGGTGGCCGTGCCGGCTGCGGCCAGCAACACGCCTTCGGTCTTGACCACGGCCTTGGCACCGGTGGGCTCGTAGGACAGCACCACGTCGTGCTGGTCCGCCAACTGGGCGATCACTTCGCCAGATCCGGCGGACTGTGACTCCTCGTCGGCATTGAGCAGCACGGTCAACTGGGCAAAGTTCTGCCAGCCGGCGGCCTTGAGGATGGCCAGGCTGTGCAGGATGACGGCCACGCCGCCCTTGTCGTCGGCGATGCCGGGGCCGTACAGCTTGTTGCCGTCCTGCCGGATCGGTTGCTTGGCCAGGGTGCCGGGCCAGTAGATGGTGTCCAGGTGGGCCATCAGCATCAGCTTGCGCTGGCCGGTGCCGGTGAGACGGCCGATGAGGATCTCGCTCTTCTGGGTGCTGGAGGGCCGGCGCTCGACCTGCATGCCCAAGGCACGCAGGCGGCCCTCGGCGTAGTTACTCATCGCCGTGAGGCCGGGCTGGTCCATCGTGCCCGATTCGATGGACACCATCTCCTTGAGCGACTGGATGACGGCCGGCTCGGCGGCACGGGCGGCCGCCAGCAGCTTGTCGTCGGCGGCGGCCTGGGCCGACAGGGCGGACAGACCCAGGGCGATGGCAATGCACAGGGTGCGAATGGTGGGATGTTTCATGCGTGGAAGTCTGCCCTAGCCAACCGGCCCGCCTGCTTGGTGGATGCCCGCGCAACGCGTCGCGGGTGGTCCGGCGCTACCTCGTGCCCAGCCATGTGCCGCCCAGCACGGCGGCCAGGCCCACGCCGTGCCACACCGTCAGCGGCTCACCCAGCAGCAGCACGGCAAACAGCACGCCGAAGATGGGCACCCAATAGGCGTACAGCGCGGTGCGCGCCACGCCCAGCACCACCAGGGCACGGTTCCAAACCAGGGCGCCGATGGCGGTGGCCAGCAGGCTGGAGCCCACCAGCAAGGCCACCGTGCCCGGTGTGACCTTGGCCCAGTGCAGCACCACCGCCCCAGGGCGCAGCCCCAGGTGCAGGGCCAGCAGGGCAGTGCCGATCATGCCCAGGATGGCGCTGATCACACCGCTGTCGATCTCACGCGAGAGGCGTTGCACCATCACCCCGCCCAGCGCCCAGGTGAGCACCGAGCCGAAGCACAGCAGGTCACCCAGGCCGCCCCCCACCAGGCCGCCGCCGGGCCGGTGCAGCACCACGGCGGCCACGCCACTGAAGCCCAGCACGATGCCGGCGATGCGCGCGGTCGTGAGGCGGTCGCCCAGCAGCAGGGCGGCGATCAAGGCCGACACCAGCGGGTTGAGCGCGATGATCAGCGCCGCGTTGGCGGCAGCGGTGCGCGAAACCCCTTCGGTGAAGAAGATCTGGTTCAGGTAGATCATCACCGCGCTGCAGGCCACCAGTTGGCCCCACTGGCGGCGTGCCAGCCGGGGCCAGCGCAAGCCGCGCCAGCGCACCACGATCACCAGCACGACGGCCGAAATGCCCATGCGCAGCACCGCCAGCAGCAGCGGCTCGAAGGTCTCGAACAGCAGCTTGACGACCGCCAGGTTGGCGCCCCAGGCAGCCATGGTGCCCAGCAGCAGCCAGCGCAGGGTGGCCGAGGCGGCGGGGGCTGCAGAAATCGGGGTTGCGGGCGCGGGCGGGTTCAATCCGGCATTGTCACTGGCCCTGGCGCCAGGCCTGGGCAAAACGCTGTGCAAGCAGCGCCACGTCGGCTGCAGATCTGCCGGGCCTGTACAGGGCCGAGCCGATGCCGAAGCCGGTGGCACCGGCCGCGCGGTAGGGCGCCATGTTGTCGGGCGTGATGCCGCCTACCGGCAGCAGCGGCACACCGGCCGGCAGCACCGCGCACAAGGCTTTCAACACGGCGGGTGTGACCAGTTCAGCCGGAAACAGCTTGAGCCCGTGCGCCCCGGCGGCCAGGGCCGCAAAGGCCTCGGTGGGCGTGGCCACGCCGGGCAGGCAGACCATGCCGTGCCGCACGGCCTCGGTGATGACCGAGGGATTGGCATTGGGCGCCACCACCAGTGCCCCGCCAGCATCGGCCACGTTGCGCACCGCGTCGGTATCGAGCACAGTGCCCGCACCCACCAGGGCCTGTGGAAAGGCCCGGGCCAGCGCGTTGATGCTGGCCAGCGGGTCGGGTGAATTGAGCGGTACTTCCAGCATCGTGAAGCCGGCGTCCACCAGCGCCTGGCCCACCGGCACGGCCTCGGCCGGCGTGAGCCCGCGCAGGATGGCCACCAGGGGCAGCGCATTCAGGGCGGTGCGCAGGCGGGTGGCGGGGTCGGCGGGCGGGGTCATGGCGTACGGGTGGCGGTGGGCTTGGGGCGGGCTCAGCGGGTGGGTCAGCGGGTGGCTCAGCGGGTGGGCAAGTGGGTGGAATCGCAGATCGGCAGGCCGATGGCCTCCAACGGGATCAAGCCGGCCCGTGCCGCCACGCTGGCCAGGCCGAGCCACGTGGCCTCGGGTCCTACGCACTGCACCGCCACGCCCAGCAGAGCCAGGGCGCGCTGGTAACGGCTGGTGAGCGCAGCGCTGCCCACGGCAATGACCTTGCTGCCTGCGGCCAGACCCTGGGCACGAAGCTCTTCGCCGATGACCAGGCCCGACAGGCGGGCGGCCCCGGCGGCACCGTCGAGCCGATTGAACAGGGCCAGGCTGCGCACCGAGAACAGGTGGTGCAGCAGCCCGCCCGGTTGCTGGGCCTGCTGCACGCCGTCGTCGAAGGCTTGGGGCACCCAGGCGTGGTCGTCGGCGGGCAGGGTGCGCGCCAGGATGGAGTGCTGGCGCAGCAGGGCGTAACACTCGCCGGTCATGTGGGTGCTGAAGTGGCTGATCTGCCCTGCCTGCACGGTGACCCACTTGCTGTGTGTTCCAGGCAGCACCAGCAGTGCGTCGGTCAGCCCCAGCATCTGCACGGCGCCGATCACCTGGGTTTCTTCACCCCGCATCACATCCGGCGTGCCGCCGGTTTCGATCGACAGACCGGGCACGATGAAGACCGGGCCGCCGTTATCGGCTGGACAGAGTGGCACGCGCAGCAACTGGTCGGCCAAGCCGTGCGGGCCGGCAGGGCAGGCGCAATAGGGCGCTTGCACCCACCCCTGGCGGCTGCCCACCATGCCGGCCATCAGGCAGGGCAGGTCGGGGTGGGCGCGGCGCCAGGTGCCGAACTCGGCTTCGAACGCCGCCGCCCAGCCGCCTTCGGTGATGGACAGCAAGCCGTTCGCGCTGGCCCGCTGCGCCAGCACCGTGCCATCGGCCGCCAGCAAGGCGCCGCGCAATGCGCTGGTGCCCCAATCAACAGCAATCAGTTCAGGTTGCATGACCAAGCGGACGCCGTGGAACCGGCTTTGCCGGGCCACCGGCGGCGCCCCCTTGAGGGG
>JANOAQ010000810.1:0-2192 GCA_031411195.1 Burkholderiaceae bacterium
AGGCCCTGGTGGCCACGGTCGAGCGCTTTGTGCTTGAACGCCTGCGCCCGCTGGAGGCGCAGGTGGCCGAGACCGACCAGATCCCGCCCGACGTGGTGCAGGACATGCGCGAGATGGGCCTGTTCGGCCTGACCATCCCAGAGGCTTACGGCGGCCTGGCGCTGACGATGGAAGAAGAGGTGCGGGTGCTGCTCGAACTGGGGAAAACCTCACCGGCCTTCCGTTCGGTGATCGGCACCACGGTGGGCATCGGCTCGCAGGGCATCGTCTTCGACGGCACCGAGGCGCAAAAGCAGCAGTGGCTGCCCCGCCTGGCCACCGGCGAGATGATCGCGTCCTTTGCGCTGACCGAGCCGGGCGCGGGGTCGGACGCGGCGTCGCTGCGAACCACCGCCATCCGTGGCCAAGGCGACGATGGCGACGTCTACATCGTCAACGGCAGCAAGCGCTACATCACCAACGCGCCGCAGGCGGGGTTGTTCACGCTGATGGCGCGCACCAACCCGGCGGTCAAGGGCGCGGGCGGTGTTTCGGCCTTCATCGTCGATGCCAAGAGCCCCGGCATCAGCCTTGGCCTGCCCGACAAGAAGATGGGCCAGCGCGGTGCGCACACCTGCGATGTGATCTTCGACAACGTGCGGGTGCCGGCGGCCAACCTGATCGGCGGCAAGGAGGGCCAGGGCTTCAAGATGGCCATGCGCGTGCTCGACAAGGGCCGCATCCACATTGCCGCCATCTGCGTGGGCGTGGCCCAGCGCCTGCTGGCCGACAGCCTGGCCTATGCGGCGCAGCGCCAGCAGTTCGGCCAGGCCATCGGTGATTTTCAGCTGGTGCAGGCCATGCTGGCCGACAGCAAGACCGAGATCTACGCCGCCGAATGCATGGTGATGGATGCCGCCCGCCGCCGCGACAGTGGCCGCCCGGTGGCCACCGAGGCCGCCTGCTGCAAGCTGTTTGCCAGCGAGATGTGCGGCCGCGTGGCCGACCGCGCGGTGCAAATTTTCGGCGGCGCCGGCTACATGACCGAATACGGCGTCGAGCGCTTCTACCGCGACGTGCGCCTGTTCCGTTTGTACGAAGGCACCTCGCAGATCATGCAGACCCTCATCGGCCGCAATTTGATGCGAGAGCAGCGGGCCTGAGCCCGCTGCGGCTCAAACCTTGAATCGTCCGACGGCTTGAACCAGCGCGTCGGCCTGCTGGCGCAGGCTGTCGGCGGCGGCGGCCGATTCTTCGACCAGCGCCGCGTTCTGCTGGGTGGCCTGGTCGAGCTGGTTCACCGTCTGGTTGACCTGGGCGATGCCTTCGGTCTGCTCGGCGGTGGCGGTGCCGATCTCGGCCACCAGGGTGCTCACCTGCCGGGCCTGTTGCACGATGTCCTGCATGGTCTGCTGGGCACGGCTGACCAGTCCGGTGCCTGCGTGCACCGTTTCCACGCTGCTGTTGATCAGGGTCTTGATCTCGCGGGCGGCACTGGCACTGCGCTGGGCCAGTGAGCGCACCTCGCTGGCCACCACCGCAAAGCCCCGGCCTTGTTCACCGGCCCGGGCCGCTTCCACAGCGGCGTTCAGGGCCAGGATATTGGTCTGGAAGGCAATGCCGTCGATCACGCCGATGATGTCGGCGATCTTGCCCGAGCTGGCGCTGATGGCCTGCATGGTGTCCACCACCTGGCCGACCAGCGCGCCCCCGTCGGCAGCAGTCCGGCTGGATTGCCCGGCCAGCTGGGCCGCCTGGTGGGCCGAGTCGGCGTTGTGGCGCACGGTGGCGTGAAGTTGCTCCATCGACGACGCCGTGTTCTGCAGGTTGGCCGCAGTCTGTTCGGTGCGCACACTCAAGTCGTTGTTGCCGGCGGCGATCTGGGCCGATGCCGTGCCCACCGATTCACCAGTGGCCTTGATGTCACGCACCATGGTGGCCAGGTGCTGCATGGCTTCGCCCAGGGTGCGGGCCATGCGGCCGATCTCGTCGTTCGATTCGGCCTGCACGGCGTGGCTCAGGTCGCCCCGCGCCAGCGCTTCGGCGGCGGCCTGGGCACTGGCCACCGTGCGCACCGTGCTGCGCGAAATGAAGACCATCAACCAGGCTGCCAGGCTACCCAACATCACCATCGCCACCAGGATGGTGATCAGCTGCTGCCAATGCCTGGCGATGCGCTGTGCCAAGGTGATGTCCAGCGCTGCAAAGCTGGC